>CAYVSF010000096.1:0-8569 GCA_964453775.1 uncultured Bacteroidales bacterium | reverse complement strand
ATTTTAATTACCACGAAGAGTGGTATGATGGCATAGCCGCACGGGTTATTCAGCATGAATACGATCATTTGGAAGGGATCCTTTTTACAGACAAGGTTGCACCCATTAAAAAACGCTTATTGAAAAACAAACTAAATGCTTTAGCCCGGGGAAAATTTGAGGTCGATTATAAAGTAAAAGTGGCAAAATAGACGAATCTATTATTTTGATTTTTAAAGCCGGGGAGCATATGAAGCTCCCCGGCTTTTTCTTTAAACCAAAACAACTATTTTTTGTCTAAAATTATGTTTGAGGGAAAAAAGCAGAGAGCCCTGATCAAAGTTTGTTCATTTGATTTGCCTTTGTAATTTCCTTACATTTACTCTAATAGACAATTAATCAAAACCCTGTTATACTATGAAAAACTTCCGAATTTTTAAAAAAACATTTGCCTTTTTACTGGTAGGAATGTTTGTAGTAAGTTCGTTGCAAACTTCCGCTAAAAAGAAAGATGATGAAAAAGAAAGCAAGCATCCGCTTGAAAAGGTCTCATTAAGTGGACTTAAATTCCGAAGCATCGGTCCAGCATTTGCTTCGGGAAGGATTGCTGATTTTGCAGTTAATCCGAATGATTACAGCGAGTATTATGTAGCTGTTGCATCCGGGAATATCTGGAAGACCACCAACAGTGGGATAACTTTTAAGCCCATTTTTGACAGCTATGGATCATATTCTATCGGATGCCTGGCCTTAGATCCCAATAATCCCCATGTAATTTGGGCTGGAACTGGTGAAAACAACCACCAGCGTGCACTAGGTTACGGTGATGGTGTCTATAAATCACTGGACGGAGGTAAAAGCTGGAAAAATATGGGATTGAAAGATTCCCGCCATATTGGGATGATTGCTATTGATCCGCGTAATTCAGATGTTGTTTATGTAGCTGCAGAAGGATCAGCCTGGGGACCAGGAGGAGATCGCGGTTTATATAAAACTACAGATGGTGGAGAGAACTGGACTTTAATTAAGAAGATCAGTGAGAACACAGGTGTAAACAATGTCATACTGGATCCCAGAAATCCAGATGTTATCTATATTACTTCGGAGCAAAGGCGCAGACATGTACATACAAAAATTGGAGGCGGTCCCGAGAGTGGTATCTTTAAGTCAACCGATGCCGGAGCTACCTGGAAAGAACTTAAAAAAGGACTTCCCGGAGGACATGTAGGTGGTATAGGTATTGCTATCTCTCCGGTAAACCCTGATGTTATTTATGCTATAATTGAAGCGCAGGGGGAAAGCGGAGGCTTTTTCCGTTCAACTGATCGCGGTGAGTCATGGAGGAAGATGAGTAGCCATCATTCAAGTGGACAGTATTATAATGAAATTTTTTGTGATCCGGTAGACGTTGATAAAGTATACTCTGTGGAAACGGTGTCCAGGGTTACTGAGGATGGAGGTAAAACATGGGAGCGCCTTGGATTGAGTGGTCGTCATGTGGATGATCATGCTTTGTGGATTAATCCCAATGACCCCGATCACTTCATTATTGGTGGCGATGGTGGTGTATATATTAGCTATGATAGTGGTGAGAACTATCGACATGTATCGAACCTGCCTGTTACACAGTATTACAGAGTAGCTGTTGATGACAGTAAACCTTTTTATTGGGTTTATGGTGGCACCCAGGATAACAACAGCCATGGAGGACCTTCTCAGTCGATTAAAGCAGATGGTGTAACAGCTGAAGAGTGGATTGTAACTGTTGGTGGTGATGGCTTCTGGAGTAGGATAGAGCCTGGAAATCCGGATATCGTTTACTCGGAATCGCAGTATGGGAATGTATCCCGCTACGATAAGAAGAGCGAAGAAACAACATACATCAAACCACAACCCAGAAAAGATGAACTAACCTATAAATGGAATTGGAACACACCATTTATTATCAGTCCTCATAAGCCAACCCGTCTTTACATCGCAGCAAACAAACTATTTAGAAGTGATGACAGGGGAAATTCCTGGAAAGTGATTTCTGATGATCTTACGGCCCAGGTTGATCGCAACACCTGGAAAGTGATGGGAAAATATTGGCCTGCAGATGCAGTTGTAAAAGATGTATCTACATCTCTTTTCGGTACCATTGTTTCTCTTGATGAATCACCAGTAAAAGAAGATCTGATTTATACAGGTTCGGATGATGGCGTTATTCAAGTGACTGAAAATGCAGGTGAACAGTGGAGAAAAATTGCTAATTTCCCAGGTGTACCTCAATATACTTATGTTAGCGATATTTATGCTTCCCAGTTTGATGAAAATGTGGTATTTGCCTCCTTTGATAATCGTAAACGCGATGATTTCAAGCCCTATTTGTTGAAGAGTACAGATAAAGGACAATCCTGGGAGCCTATCGCGAATGGTTTACCCGAAAATGGAACCGTTCACACCATAGAGCAGGATCATAAAAACCCCAAGCTCTTGTTTGCAGGAACTGAGTTCGGCGTTTTTTATTCCAATAATGGCGGAGAAAATTGGATTCAACTAAAAGCAGGTCTTCCAACAATTGCAGTTCGCGATCTTGCCATCCAAAGAGAAGAGAATGATTTGGTTTTAGCTACATTTGGCCGTGGTTTTTATATCCTTGATGATTATACCCCGCTGCGTGAGCTTAGTAAACCATTAATTGAAAAGCCAGCTCATTTGTTCCCCGTTGATGATGCATTGATGTACATTCAGTCTGGAAATAAATACGGACAGGGCGCTACATATTATAAGGCTGAGAATCCTGCATTTGGTGCAATTTTCACCTATTATATGAAAGAAACACCCAAAACGGAGAAGCAGAAGAGAAAAGAATCTGATAAGAAATTATTTAAAGAGAGTAAGCCGATCCCACAACCCAGCTGGAAAGAGCTTCGTGAGGAAGATAAAGAGGTTAAACCCTATCTGTTATTTACCATTAAAGATGCCGAAGGTAATGTGGTGCGTAAAATAACAAGCAGACCTTCCAAAGGTGTTAACAGGCTTAACTGGGATTTAAGATATGATGGCACCAGGGCAGTTAACCTTAGAGATGACAAGTTTAATCCATTGAGAGATGGAAGAAGTGGTATGCTTGTCCTTCCCGGTAGCTATTCTGTTACCATGGGGGAAGTGGTTCGTGGTGAGTATAGTGAACTTGCAGGTCCGGTAGAGTTTGAAGCAATGCCGTTGAATAATACCACGCTACCTGCTGATGATAACGCAGAACGACTGAAGTTCCAGAAAAAACTAGCTGAAATGACACGCGTTATGAATGGCACTGAAGAGGTAACCAGTGAATTGGTAGCTAAAATTGCACATATTAAACAGGCCATATTAACAACTCCTGGCATTCCTTATGATTTAATGGAGACTGCAGAGGCTATTGAAGAAGAACTGGATGATATTGTATTTACCTTTGAAGGTAATGAGGCGAAAGCAAGTTGGGAAGAAATTCCTCCACAGCCCATGCCTCTTTCTTACAGGTTATACTCTATTATTAGATCTCAGTGGGGAACGACTTCAGCTATTACGCAAACGCAGAAAGACTCTTATGAGATTTTAACAGAGAAGTTTCCACCTGTATATGATAAGGTGAAAAAAATAGCTGAGGAAGATATTCCTGCTATAGAAAAGGCCCTGGAAGAATACAAGGCCCCATATACACCAGGACGTTTGCCCGAATTGAATTTCTAATATTTGTTTATACTCTAAAAAAAGCAGGCATGCTTAGTGCCTGCTTTTTTTGTATCCTTGATTTGCAAGTGATTCGCAGGACCTTTCTTTGATGATATAAATCACCTTCAAGTTTATATTCTTCTAAGTTACTGATTGCCAGAAATAAATAATTTCATTTTTTTTTCATTTTGTAAAAATATATTCGTATATTTCTGATAGTGAGAAGTTTGTTGTTTGAGTGTATTTTTTTTATAAAAAGAAACAGAACAGTTAAATTAGCGTATATGAATTCTACATTGACAAGCCTATAGAGGCTATTTATCAAAAATTAATGATTTTTAAAGAATAAAGTTATGAAGAGGAAAGTGCTTGTATTATTGGTCTTTATATCGATAGGCCTGTTGGTAGGTTCATGCCATTTGAATGAGGTATGTCCCGCCTATGCAACTGCAGAGCAAACAGAAGAGGAGCAAAAGGCGTAATTTTAATTTATTGTTTTTTTTTCATAGTTTTGAATAGAATAGAATTCTATAAATATCTATAAATTATGAAACGATTTGTAATTGCGTTGCTGCTTACCGCTTTTGTTGTTGCTTTGATGAGCTCTTGTAAGAGTAAAGATTGTCCTGCTTATGGTCAGGTAGAAACACAACAAACCGAACAAAACGGATAGCTGAGATTTTTTTTTAAGACTTCTGTCTCTTTTTAGTATATTTACTGAAATGAGACAGATTTTTTATGCGCCAAATTTTATTTATACCGCTTTTAATCCTTCTTTACTCAATTTCGTCCTTTGCGCAGGTTGAGGAGCCCAGGATATTTTTCAGGAATGATAAAACAGTAGGAATTACTGCTTTTTCAAATGGTTTTGGATTGGACTACAGGTTTGGAGAAAGACTGGATTACTATAATAAGAAATTATATTTTGTTTCATTTTCAAGTTTAAGACATCCCAAAGAGGTTAAAACTTCGAACCCATATTACGGGAGCAGTGAAAATTTTATTTTTGGAAAACAATATTCTACCTTTCGATTAAAAGCATTGATGGGTAGACAGCATGAAATGTATACATCAGGAGAACCCGGTACAATAGCTGTGCGATATTTTTATAATTATGGATTATCCCTGGCCTTGCTTAAGCCCATCTATTATGAAGTGATGACAACTACTAATGGAATTGATTACCAGGTCTATGAAGCAGAGTTTGATGCCTCTATTCATACTATTGCAGATATCTACGGGAAGGCATCTTATTTTAAAGGAATAGATGAATTAAAGCTTATACCGGGTCTTTCAGCTAATGTGGGGTTTAGTTTTGATTTTTCTCAAAAAAACAAGCTTTTTCATGCTATAGAAGCAGGGATTAACCTGGATGTTTATTATAGGGATATACCAATTATGGCTGTTGCAGAAAATAGCATGTTGTTCCTGGGTGTTTTTGTAAGGTATCGATTTGGAAAAATAATTGATGCTGCAGGAATTATTGAAAATGATTAGTTGAAACAGTTCATCTACGTTAGTATGTGAAAATTGAGTGATGGAACTAACTTCAGTTATCTGTTTTCTCTTTACTTGATGAATTAGCATTTTATCGTTATTTTTGGGACAAATATTCATCTAAATAAAATTGATATGTCAAAAATAAAGGTTGCTATAAACGGATTTGGTCGTATCGGTCGTAATGTATATAAAATTGCGTTGGAAAGATCAGATATTCAGATTGTTGGAATTAATGATCTTACAGATACAAAAACATTGGCCCATTTACTAAAATATGATTCTACGCAGGGAAGGTTTATTGGGACTGTAAGTTATGAAGATGATTATCTTATCGTAAATGGTGAAAAGATAAGGGTTAGTGCAGAAAAGAGTCCTGCGAATATCCCCTGGGAAAATACACCCGATGTGGTGGTGGAATCTACAGGTATTTTCAGGAATAAAGAAAACGCAAAAGGTGGTTATGGCGATCACCTGAAAAACGGTGCCAAGAAAGTGCTGCTAACAGTTCCGGCAAAGGATCAGATTGATAGTATGATTGTACTGGGTGTTAATGATGAGGTATTGAAACCGGAACACCAGTGTGTATCAAATGCATCCTGTACTACAAATTGTCTTGCTCCGGTAGTAAAAGTGTTGAATGATAGCTTTGGAATTGAAAATGGGTTTATGACCACAGTACATTCCTATACCAATGACCAGATGATTTTGGATGCACCCCATAAAGATCTTCGCAGGGCACGTTCAGCTGCTGTTTCTCAAATTCCAACCACAACAGGTGCAGCTGTGGCCGTTGGGAAAGTTATTCCCGAACTGAACGGTAAGCTGGATGGTATGGCTGTGAGAGTTCCTACCCCAACCGGTTCAATGATTGATTTAGTGGCTAATCTTAAGAATAAAGCAACTGCAGAGGATGTCAATCGTGCAATGAAAGAGGCTGCAGAAGGTAAAATGAAAGGAATTCTTGAGTATACAGAGGATCCGATTGTTTCTGTCGATATTATACACAATCCGCATAGCTCTATCTTTGATGCTTTAAGTACAATGGTTATTGATAATACCGTTAAAGTTATCTCATGGTACGATAATGAGTGGGGTTATTCTATGCGCGTAGTGGATTTAATCGAAAAATTAGTTTAAGAGATTATAGATTGCAATAAAAGGCTGTCCAAAAAGTAAATTGGACAGCCTTTTGTTTTGTTGCCCCCCCCCTATAAATTACGATTTTAGGGATAATTATGACAACACGAACCAAAGTAAGATTTAAAGAGGTCACTTCACAACAAAAAATATTGTTTCCTACAAAACTAAGTGACAGAATTCCAGAGACTCATTCAGTACGCATTGTTAACCAGGAGGTTGACCAGCTTAACATAGATGATATTCTTGCTGGTTACGGAGGTACAAGTTCTTATCATCCGCGCGTGATGATAAAAATCCTGTTCATATCTACCAGGCACAGAACTGTAAGGCTGTTCCATGCGAGGACAATGTCATAAGGGCAAGGGAAATAGACGAACAGAGATTAATCATAGAATCTTAGCTTTTCGCAGCAAGGCAAGAGATCTATTATTAAGACAGAAGGGTCTACAACATCGAAGCAAAAGGCCCATTGAACCGGAAGCAGTATTTGGTCAAATTAAATTTGATAATCAATTTACCCGATTCAAACTCTGGGATCAGAGAAAGTAAATGTGGCGTTTGGTTTAGTAGCAATGTCGCATAAAAAAAGATCGCCCTTTTTGGACGGCCCCTTTCATTAGTATATCTCAATTAAATGAAATGGAATCTCAAGAATGGATTGATAATGCTTACCCAGCTCCAAAACAGCTTCGTCATCTTCTTCATAGTACCAGTCGATACTACATTTTTTTCCTTTATTATTGTAATCCTGAAGTTTCTGAAATAACTCAAGAATAAACTTTGAAGATCCACTATTAATATACTCCAATTGAATATTTACTTTCGTTTCATTTAGGGGTTGCTTAAAATAGCCATCTACCCAGTTCATCAATTCGCTGTAGAACTCTTCAGGATTTTCTGGTATGGATCTGCCCTCAATCCTTAGAATACCTGTTTTCGAATTGAAATTAATATATGGTGTTTTAGCTGTTTTTTCAATAATTAACTCTTTCATATTTATTCATCTTTAGAGCATTATTCATAACGTAATGAAACAATGGGATCAAGCTTTGCTGCTTTAATGGCCGGGAACAACCCGGAACCAATACTTACAAGGAAACAAAGTGCTACGCCACCGAGTATCCAGGCCCATGGTATAATAAACGATCCTCCAACAATTAAAGATACAACATTTCCTATTAAAATGCCTAAAATTATCCCAAAAATACCACCAAGTTGTCCAATGATAACCGACTCAAAAAGGAATTGTTGCCTTATTGTTATTGATTTTGCTCCAATTGCTTTTCGGATACCAATTTCTCTTGTTCTTTCAGTTACAGAGACCAGCATAATATTCATCAATCCTATTGCTGCACCAAAAAGTGTAATGATTCCAATTATAGTAGCTGCAAGGGTAACATTTTTAAGATTGTCAATCATTAGGCCTGAAAGACTATCGCTGGTTTCTACTGAAAAATTACTTTCTTCACCGGGTTTTAACCCACGAACAATCCTGAAAATACCCTCAGCCTCATTAATGGCTGCTTGCAGTTGTTCGGGTCTTGTAGGCACACCCTGTATTGAAAAGGCCATATTGGGCCTTCCAAAATACTGCCTCACACTGCTTATAGGTATGAAACAGCTATTATCATCACTCATTCCAAAACTCGATCCTTTCTCCTCCAGAACGCCTATTACTTTATATTTGCCACTTCCAATACTGATAATTTTATCCAGCGGATCTTCATTCCTGAAAAGGGTGGTCGCCAACTTACTTCCAATAATAGCCGTATGGCTGTTTCCCCGAATTTCCCGTTCTGTAAAAACCCGGCCTTTGGCAAGAGTGTAGCCACTTGTTGCTAAAAAGTTTTCATCGGTTCCCTGAACGGTAATATTGGGGTTCGTTTTTTCCGATTGGTATTTGATGGTAGCCGTTCCGGAGGCCATGGTTGATATGGATACTTTTGCTGGAAAATCAAATCGCTGTTTAAATTCCATGGCTTCCCGATATTCTATACTTCTGTAATAGGTTGCACTAATATCATTCCCGGAGCTTAAATATTTGGTTCTGTTGACAATCGAGAATGAATTGGCGCCCATCATCGTAAATTGCTGACTAATGGTGCTTTTTATCGCATCAATGGCAGTTAAAATACCTACCAAAGCCATAATGCCAAATGCAATAATTATTATGGTGAGTATGGTTCTAAGAAGGTTGGATCGAATTGCATTAATTGATATCCTGATGTTTTCGAGCCAGACTGTAATTCTTTTC
>CAYVSF010000095.1:0-8598 GCA_964453775.1 uncultured Bacteroidales bacterium | reverse complement strand
ATATTTACTCCCTATACTTGGTGGTGGTTGAATCTGGCTATCGTCAATTTCCAGTACAGCCTGTACTGAATCGACCAGTGCTCCTACCTGTACAGCTTCTCCATCCAGTTCTACCTCCATTACCACGATACAGGTGTTGGCGGTGTATTGTGTAGCAGACATCCCAAACTTTATCCTGGTATCTACCACCGGCAGAACAGTTCCGCGAAGATTGATCACACCCTTCATATATTCAGGAGATTTGGGAACTTCCGTAATTTTCACCATCTCCAGAATATTAAGCACTTTACCCACATGTGCGGCAAATTCTTCCTCACCAAGCTTAAACGAGAGATAGGAATTGATTTTTGATAATTCTTCTTTATTCATAATGACCTCCTATTTACGATATTATATCTTTTGTTCTTTTATATTTGAAAACTTCGTGATCATCTTATTGGTGTCCATAACTAAGGCTACAGTACCATCGCCCAGGATGGTTGCACCCGAGATGATTTCCTGTCGTTTATAGAATTTCCCAAGTGTTTTCAATACAGCCTGGTACTCTCCTACCACATTATCTACGGCAAGTCCTATCTGCTTATCTTCATACTTCACCAATACAATTTGGTCGTACTCCTGCTCTCCATCTTTCAACCCAAATTCCTCACGTAGATAGTAGTAAGGTATTCTGTTGCCATCTAACACGATGAGATTATTAAAGTTATTCACCACCTCTTCGTGTTTTGCCGAGTAAATCTTATCTACAACAGAAAGCGGCATGATATAATGGTTATCTGCTATTTTTACCAGCAGTCCATCAATGATAGATAGAGTAAGCGGCAACTTAATGGTAAGTGTTGTTCCCACGCCGGCTTCAGAATCCAGTTCAACTTCTCCGCGCAATTCTGCAATCTTTCGTTTCACCACATCCATTCCAACTCCCCTGCCTGAAACATCTGTTACGTTTTGAGCTGTACTAAATCCGGGCATGAATACGAGATCCATTAACTCTTTTTTAGTCAAAGTGGTATTTTCGGCAATCAGTCCTTTTGCAATAGCTTTTGCACGAATAGCCTCTGCATCCATCCCTTTTCCATCGTCATGGACCTGAATATGAACATTGGCGCCGGAGTAGAAAGCTTTTAATAATATCTTCCCCTTTTCCGGTTTGCCTTGTTTTTTTCGTTCTGCTGTAGTTTCAATACCATGATCCAGACAATTCCTTAGTATATGTAACAAGGGATCGGTAAGCCCCTCTATGATAGTTTTATCCAACTCAGTATCTGTTCCTTCAGCAATAAATTCAACCTCTTTATTCAATTCATTGGACAGGTCCCTTACCAATCGTTGAAAACGGGTAAGCATCGTGTCAATAGGAACAAGTACAATATCAAATGCATTATCCCTCAACTGGCGGGTAAGTTTTTGCACGTTTTCAGCAATTGCCAGCAGTTCTCCTTCTCCAGATTCTTCGGCAAACAAACTAAGCCGTGCTTGTGTGGTTACCAACTCACTAACCAGATTCATTAAATGATCCAGTTTAGATGAAGAAACCCGGATACTGCTAATGGCATGTTCTTTCCCATTTTTTGTTCCTGATCTCACTTCATTTTTTACCGGTCCCTGCGTATCTCCAGCGACAACAGGAGCATCAGCTGTCTTTACCAATTGCTTAATAGTTTCTATACCTACATCATCTCTTTCACTGGCCATCTTCTGGACCTCGTCAACAAAAGATGCATTAAGAAGGATATTACCAGCAGTAATTTCATGTACTTCAAGCGTGCACTGGTCTTCTACAAAAATAAAAACATCATTGATGGCATTTATATCTTCCTCGGTTGCCAGGAAAACTTCCCAGTAGGTATAACACTTTGTAGGATTCAAATTTTTGAATCCGGGAACTTTGTTCAAATGTGCAAACACCTTGCAATCACCTAATGTGTGCAACTCATCAAGCAGGAATAGTGGATTGGTGCCATCGTTAAAGATGTCCTCTTCGGGTTCGAAATAGATATAATAACTTTTAACTTTCCCCGACTCTTTATCTTCCTTCCCGGGCTTTTCTTCTGCAGGCTTTTTCTCCACAATTTTCTTCACCTGCACAATTAAATTATTATGTAAAGCTTCAGCTTTGGGATCGATCATTTCCGGATCATCCAGCAAATACTTAAGATGATCAACCGATTCGAGGGTGATATCCAGTAAATCTCTTGAAACATTAAGCCGTCCCTCACGCACCATATCATAAACATTCTCTAAATGGTGGGTGAAATCGCTTAAGCGGGTAAACCCAAACATGGCACCGCCCCCTTTAAGGGAGTGCATGGCTCTGAAAACCCTTTCTACCAGTTCCTGGTTTTTTGCATCTTTCTCAAGTTCAAGAAGTGCATCTTCCAGTTCATTGATATTGTCAGTGGCTTCCTCTATAAATTTCTCTTTGAATTTATCCATTATCTTAAAACTTTTTTAAGTGCAGCTAATAATTTTGCAGGAACGAAAGGCTTAATAATCCATCCGGTGGCACCTGCTTCTTTGGCCTCCAGCTTTTTTGCGGCTTGCGACTCGGTTGTAAGGAATAAGATAGGAATACGTTTGTATTGTTCCATTTGCCTTACATTTCTTATCAATTCGATGCCATCCATTTCAGGCATATGCAAATCTGTAATAATTAAATCCACCGATTTGCCATCCAGTAACTTAAGTGCATCCTTTCCGTCCACTCCGGCCATTACATCATAGCCTTCGTTTTCGAGCGTAAAACTAACGACTTCCCGAATGCTTTCTGAATCGTCTACGATTAGAATACTTTTTCCCATAATGCATTATTTTATCTTTGATATTTTTAGTTATTCCTGTTTGTATCCAAAATCTTAAGCAAGTCAGCGCGACTTATCAATAATTGATGGTCCTCTGACAAACTTGCCTTAAGGATTACTTTTTTATCTTCATTACCAGCTGAAGATTTTAAAGAGACCAGTAGCTGCAAAAATGATAAATCAAGGTTATCCACTTTTTCTAGTATGATTTCCAATTCGTCAAATTTGTTAAATGCCTCCTCCAATCCGGCAAATATCTCTTCTACAGTATAGATGGTGAGTTCTTCCTTAAGGTATATTTTTGCTGCCTTAACTCCTTTTTTCCTGGAAGGTTTTACTAAAATGTTTTTTGAGTTTGCCATAATGTATTGATTAAAAAAATTCTATATTATCGTCTAAATCTTCTTCTATTTCAATTTCTTCATCTTTCCCATTTACTACATGATCATGAATAACATGCTCTGTTTCCATGGTGTAGTATTTCTTAAGATGCTCAAGGTTGTCAGTCATCGATTCGCTTTTTTTATCTTCTGTCTTAAGACTATAATTAATTTTATTGAGTTCGGTGATGATCTCCTCTACCACTTTATCAAAATAATTGTAATATTTTATCTCCGAAACTGATTTGCGAATCGATTGAGTGATCTTGTCTTCTGAAAGGGCTAATTGAATCGATTGCTCCTGAAATTTCTGATGATTCTCTGCAAGCAGTAGCAGGGTCTCTTTCAGGCTTTTTAATTGTTCTTTTAATTTAACTTCTACAGGTTCAGTTAATCCTTCTGCAATATCCTTCAATTGTCCGGAATGATGCATGGTTTCGCCAAAAACCTGCTTTATCTTACTCAAATTGGATGAGATTTCCTTCTTCACCTGGTGCATTTGCCTGGTGATTGATTTTTCACTCTTTTCGTTTCCTTCATCACTTTCCAATTTTGTAAGGATTCGTACTGTTAGTTCTTCGGCTTCATCATTGGCAGCATTTAGCGCCAGGTATTCGTCCACAAATTGGTTAAGCAGGGAAGTGTTATCTTCGATAAAATTGGTTAAGCTTTGCTCACTATCTTTAAACTGCTCCACGGCAAGGTTTATCTCCTCTGTCTTTTTCTTAATCAGGTTAAAATCAGTAGAAATATTATTTTCATCACCCGAATAATAATTTTGCGCTAAACGGACAAACCAAACCACAACATCACCCAGTTTCACGAATTCATCGGTAATTATACCCACTGCATTCTGGTATTCCTTATTGGCATGTATCAGTTGTGCAGCCTGCAAGCCTGCAATATCTCTAATTTTCAGGAAGCACTTTGCCTGTGTATGAATTTTTGTATCCTCACTTTCATTTTCCAAATCCAGTAATTCCTGAATAAGTGATTTATGCGTTTGTTGGATATGTTCCATTTTTTGTTTTATGATATCCTGGTATTGCAATCGGGTAATAATTTCACTGGCACCCTTATTCGATGATTCTATTTTCTTTTGCGCCAAAGGAAGACTTTCCAGGATATCATGAAAAGCTGCTACATAATCATTAGAAAAAGACTGGAAATGGCCGGCCTTCTCAACCAGCTGATTAAAATCGTTTAACAAATCATTCCGTTCCGGACTCTTTGATCCCAGGTTTTTTCTTAAATTATTAGCTTGTTGCTCTATCCTCTCCGCCCTGCTTTTTAACTTTTCACAATTTTCAAGTTGCTTATCCACTAATCTTTCGATTTCCTCACAGTCTTCCGAATTATTGCAATTGAGTGATAACTTTAAATTGGTCAAAATAAACCGAAAACTGGTTACACTCTGGGCATAATTTTTCAAGGGAAAAAATAATAACCGTATTTGGCTATTCGCTTTAGATAACAAATCGACTGCTAATTCGAACTGATACTGTAAATTTGAAATTGATTCGATAACGAAAGAACTGGTAGCTTTTATCTTACCGGCAAAATGCTCTTCTTTATCACCAACCAGCGCCTCCAGCATCCCATGAATATTATTAGAAATGCCCTGCGCATGCTGATAAAGCGTTTTAAAATCATTATTCAGCTTTAAAAAATCTCCCGATGAGCATTCATGTAAGGACATAATTCGCTCATCGATTGTAGAAAGCAGATCTGCTATTTCCGAAACTGAATAGGTTTCCAGCAGTGCTTTTAGTTGTATCTTGTCATCAATTTTATACTCTTTATCCATATTGTTTTACTGGGTGTTTTGGATTGAATAAGTCAAGTAGGCTCGGTTTATTTTTGCAATGAAATCAGGCAAGTCGATGGGTTTCTCAATAATATCTACTGCTCCCAGCTCCTTTGCAGTATAACGATTTTCCTTATTGGCATAAGCTGTAACAACGATAACCGGTATGCTTGCATAGGTATTGTTCTTTTTGATGATTTTTAATAAATCAATACCCCCAACTTCCGGCATCAACAAGTCTAAAAGAATAAGTCCTGGTTTATTTGCCTCCAGGAATTTTAATGCCTCCTTCGAATTAAATACTGTGAACACCTCGTATCCCTCATCTTCAAGTACAGCCCTTAACAAAACAAGGTTGGTCTCAGAGTCATCTACAACAAGAATCCCTGGTTTCATTTGCTCCTTCTTTGTTTGCTTTTTATTTTCCATGGATATCATTTTAACTGTTTTACAAAGGTAGGGATGGGAATAGGTATGATGCAAAGAAGTTGCTATGAGGTTAATTACTAGTTAAAGATGATCTGGGTCACCAAAAAAAGGCCGATTAAATCATTCTTTTTAATCTATTTTTTGATAAATTTACAGAAAACCTAGAATGCATGGAGAAAAACATATCCCCTAAAAATATCCCAAAAGAAATCTTACCATCAAATAATTATATTTCCGAGGAGGACAGGAATGATTTAATTACGAACAGCAATGTCGTTAAATTTTCCCGTAAAGATGTCATCTTTAAACAGGGAACGCGAACATCCCATGTTATGTTCATTAAATCCGGCATGATAAAAATATACAAGGAAGGCAAGGGGCAAAAGACCATCATTCTAAAATTAGGAACAGCCGGTCATTTCCTTGGTTTGATCTCTATTTTTGGGGAAGACACCTTCAGCTATTCGGCTTCAGCGATTGAGGATTCTGAAATTCTGTTTATTGATATAAATACCTTCAAAGATGTGCTGAACAGAAACGGTCAATACGCCTCCTACCTGTTAAATGTTTTAAGCATAGATAATTTGTATATCTTCGATAGGATAATGAGCCAGTCGCAGAAACAATTACCAGGACGAATTGCTGATATTATTCTCTACTTTTCAGAACAAATTTACAAAAACGAAGAGTTTGAATTTCCGCTCACCAGGAATGAATTAGCCGAACTTGCCGGTACTACGAAAGAAAGCCTGATAAGAACACTTACCGAATTTAAAAATGATAAAATTATCGAACTGGATAACAAATGGGTCAGGATAAAAAGTTTGCACATTATAAAAACACTCAGCAGAATTGGATAGCAACGGCTTTTTCGTGATTAAAGTAAATTATTCTGCTCAAGTTTTAATAACTGCTGACATAAATTGTACATGAAACTGTATCAATCGCAAAACAAAGAAGTAGAGACTATGGAAGTAAAAAAATACGATTTCCTGATTGTTGATGATATTTTTATGAACCGCCTTTTACTAAAAGAAATTGTATCTGGTCTTTCAAATTCTGTTACAGAAGCTGAGAATGGACAACAAGCTATTGATATCCTCAATAGCAACAATTCCATCGAAGTTGTACTTATGGATATTGAAATGCCGGTAATGAACGGGGTGGAAACAACAAAATATATACGTAGCAAATTATCCTATCCAAAAAACAGAATCCCTATTATTGCCTTGACAGCGCACAACCCTGATGATTTTTTCGATGATTTTTCGAATGCAGGTTTCGATGAATTACTGACAAAGCCTTACTCCTTTCAAAAAATCCTGGAAGTGATAAAAGCTATTTGATGAACTGTAATTTTAATCCTTATGAAAAGTCCAAAATACCTTTTTTTTCTTATCGCTCTCTTTTTTTTGGCAGGTCTTTCGGCATGCAAAAAGACGGATCCTAAATTATTCGAAAAAGGAGTTACAAAAGAACTTGCTGCTTACAGGCTAAATCATCTGGACAGTATTCAATACAAATTGCATTTTAACATTCCGAAGAATCTGTCCGATCCCATTCAGGCAACTGTTCTTATCTCTTTTACAAGCCCCGAAAAAAACAAAATTATTCTTGATTTTCGCACTGATTCGAATCAAATCCATTCACTGAAAGTAAATGGGAGACCCCTTAAATATAAATTTAGGCAGGGACATATTATGCTGCCTTCCAGGAAGGTGAAAAAAGGCAGAAACACAATTGAAATAGACTTTGTTGCAGGTGATCGCTCATTAAACAGAAACGAAGAATATCTTTACACGCTTTTTGTTCCGGACAGGGCTTCTACAGCATTTCCCTGTTTCGATCAACCTGATCTGAAAGCACGCTATCAATTAAGCCTTGAGATTCCTGTTGAATGGACTGCAGTGTCCAATGGAAAAATCAAAAGTAAAAATGAAAGCTCCGGTCGGAAAAACATTTTCTTTGCCAAAACAAAGCCTATCAGCAGTTATCTCTTTTCTTTTGCATCAGGAAAATTCCAAATCATAAGCCGAACCATAGAAGGAAGAGCTTACAACTTTTATCATCGTGAGCAGGACAAGAATAAAGTAGAAAATAACATCAAAGCCATATTTAAACTTCACCACAATGCCCTTGACTGGTTAGAATCATATACAAAAATACCTTATCCCTTTGAAAAATTTGATTTCATAGCGATTCCCTCTTTCCAGTATTCGGGAATGGAGCATCCCGGAGCTATTCTTTACAGAAGTTCAAAGCTTTTTTTGGACACGCAGGCAGGATTAAACGAAGAGCTAAGCCGGGCAAATCTAATTTCGCACGAAACAGCCCATATCTGGTTCGGCGATTTAGTCACCATGCCCTGGTTTAATGAAGTATGGTTGAAAGAAGTTTTCGCCAATTTTATGGCCGATAAAATTATCAATCCGGAATTCCCCCAAATCGATCATAACATTAATTTCTTAACCTCCCATTACCCGGCAGCATATTCTATCGATCGAACAAAAGGAGCCAACCCTATTCAACAAGAATTGGATAATATGCTGGATGCCGGCACACTATATGGGGCCATCATCTACCACAAGGCCCCAATTGTTATGAGACTGCTTGAACAGCGTGTTGGAGAGGATACACTCAAAACAGCCATTCGAAATTACCTCTCAGAAAATAAATATGGGAACGCAAGCTGGGATGTTTTAATCAACCATATCAATAAGGTGAGTGCAAATGACCACAGCAGTTGGAGCAATGCATGGGTTTATGAAGCTGGAAGGCCAAAAATAATTGTTTCGCCTTCTTATAATGAAGAAAATGAGATAGCGGCACTTGTGATTGAACAGCAGGATCCGACAAATAAAGGCCGTTTTTGGCCTCAAAAAATGAACTACGCGTACATAAATATGAAAAACCGGAGTGCCGATTACCTGGTTTTAAAAGATACGTTCAATGTAGTACCTCACTTCGAAGAATTTAACCCACAATACATCCTTCCAAATCCGGATGGGAATACCTATGGTTATATTGAATTGGATCCAATTATTCGCAACAGCATAATAGATCAAAAAATACGGATTAAGGATCCGCTTAACAGGTGTTCAAACTACATCATGCTCTATGAAAATATGCTGGAAGGCCAAATCGGAGCAATTCGATTGCTTCATTATTACCTGGAAAGTAT
>CAYVSF010000094.1:0-8619 GCA_964453775.1 uncultured Bacteroidales bacterium | reverse complement strand
GTAGGGGTTTTTGGAGTTCCTTCAATTGAAATTGATTCCATATTATTGGTATTTAAATTATATTTTTAGTATTAAATGAATACATCCAAATTAAAGAAGGTGTATTCATCATCATATTTATCAAACTTATAATCGATATTTCCGTCTGTTCTTCTTGCGATGTCGATAAGGCCTAATCCTCCTCCTCCCTTCTCAGAAAACTTCTGGTTGTTCAGAACAAATTTATAAAGTTCTTTTAACTCTTCTCTATCCAAAGATAAAATTTTATCCAATCGCTCCTTCAGGCTTTTAACTTTTGATGATCTTATGAAGTTTCCAGTTGATATCTTATATTTTTCATCTTCTTTTGCTACCACAAAAATCCCAAAATGAACATCGAACCCGTTGGATCCTGCATCTGGCAAATCATCTATGTGATGATATAAATTCTGCAAACTTTCTACAAGTACGTTATAGATTTTCTTTTTTGTACTCGACTTGGGAATAACATTATCCAGCTTATTCTCTACAACGCCTAAGACATTTGTTATAAGCTCAGCAGTTATACTCCCTTTATATGCCAGAAGCACATCTCCTGTATTCATTTTTTCAAACCTCTCTTCAATATTAAAGCTCATACAGGCTTTAGCTTTTCACCAAAACAAGTTGTATAAATTTATAACTTTTTTAGTGGTTTAACAAATTAATAATTCATATGGTTGAAAAAAGCGTTCTTTCTGCTAAAACAATCTTTAAAAACCATACATAAATGTACGCAGGAAAGCCCGTATATCAAAATGTTTTTTTTGAGTGGCATTAATTTATTTATAAACGGCTATATTATGTAAACTAAAGTATTCTATGGGCTCTTATTATTGTTGCTTTAGCTTCCCTTTAAAAAGATCAAATTTCATAAAACGACACTCCAGGGGACCATTGTACAGTTCCATTTTACTACCTGGTCTTAATCCGATTGCTTTGGTGCCTTTTAGATTGCTGGTAAGTATCCAGGCAGTAAACCCCTGATACTTATGTTTCAATACGGTGCCAATTTCTCCATAAAGCTTCCTAAGATCTTCCGGTACAAGTCGCTCTCCATAAGGTGGATTCATCATTATAATCCCGGGGTCTTTCCATGAAATCTCCAGGTCCTCAAAAGAACCTACCTGGGTTTTAATCATTCTGCCTAATCCTGCATTTCGAATATTCTCCCTGGCAATTTGAACAGCTTTCTCATCGATATCAGCAGCATATACAAGAGATTTGGAGTTTATCTCTACCGGATATTCTGATTTGATTGAATTGAAAATGCCTGGTTTGTAGTCGGCCCATTTTTGAAAACCAAAAAATTTACGAAATTTTCCAGCAGGAATTCCGTGTGCAATAAGAGCTGCTTCAATGGGAATTGTGCCGGAACCACACATGGGATCGATAAAAACAGATTTCCCATCCCAGCCCGAAAGCATTATCATTCCGGCAGCAAGTACTTCATTAAGTGGCGCAGATCCCGTGCGTTTGCGGTATCCTCTTTTAAACAAGGGGTCGCCACTGCTATCAAGGGAAACATTTAGTCTTTCATTGGATATGTGAATGTGTACTCTCAAATCAGGTTTATCCCGGTCCACATCCGGTCGCTTTCCATACCTATCCCTAAATTGATCGACCAGGGCATCTTTTGCTTTTAGGGCAGCATATTTACTATGGGAAAAATGAGGAGAATGCACAACAGACTCAATTGCAAAGCTTTGATCAAGCCTCAGGTAGTCGCTCCACTTAATTTTATAGATCGATTTATACAATTGTTTTTCATTCCTGATACGGTCAAAATGAATGGGTTTGAGAATTTTTAAAGCCGTTCTCAAATAGTAGTTTGCCCGGTAAAGCAGTTCCTGATCACCCTCGTATTCAACAGCCCGGTTTGCAATCTGTACGTTTTTTGCTCCCAGGGCATTCAATTCGTCCGAAAGTACTTTTTCAAGTCCCTTAAAAGTAGTGGCAACTTGTGGAAAAACAGTTGTATTCGTCATATGCTTAAATATCAGCTTTTACAAATTAAAAGGTAAGAAGAAGTTCTTCATAAACCAAAATATTGGTTGATTCGCTTCAAGGCATTTGATTTACGGATTTCATCTGTACCCTCTATAATTTCATATTTCTTATTGTACGTTTCCAGTTCTTGTCGGTAAATATGAAATAATTCTTCCCGCTTTTCACCTCCATTTTCTCTTACTTCATCCGGATACCAGGGAATATCTGTGTTACACAATAAGAACAAATCAATCTGCGTATTTTTTATATAATCCGCCATCCACTTTGGCGATTCTCCATACACCACGTCCATCCATACTTTTGTAATGATCATCCATGTATCGTAGATCAAAAGATGGTTTGCTTTTTTTAGATAGGTTTTTTCCTGCTCTATCTGCAATTTAGCAATTTTCAGCACATCATTATAGCTGTATGGCCTGTTCAGATTTTCAATATAACTGCGCGCGAGCTCAGGGACATAAAGTGTAGAAAAATACCCTGCCAGGTATTCTGCTAAAACAGTCTTTCCGGTTGATTCCGGCCCCAGGAGTACGATTCTTTTTACTTCTTTTGTCATGATGCAGACGTATTCATGGCTCTTTTCCATTGCAGGTAACCAAGTACAGCCAAAACCACATAGACTAAAAACAAAGCGACAGTTGCATAGAGCTCTTTATAAATATAAGTACCCAGGGCTACGGTATCCACAAGAATCCAAACCAGCCAGTTTTCTATCAGCTTGCGGGCCAGCATCCAGGTGGCAATAAAACTTCCTGCTGTCGTAAAAGCATCCCAGTAGGGAATTTCCGAATCGGTAAATCTGATCAAAATAAATGCAATCACAGCAAACAAGGCCACAGTTGCAAGGGTTAATCGAACATACAATTTAAGGTTTCCCCATCCAGGTTTTAAATTATCCTGTTCTTTACTTTTTCCTCCATACATCCAATGATACCAGCCATAAACACTAACTACCAGGTAATAAACCTGGAGTCCCATATCAGCATAAAATTTGGTGACAAAAAAAACATAAACATACAATGCTGATGTTATGAAGCCCACCGGCCAACACCAAATATTTTGACGTATGGAAAGGAAGATATACAGGAGTCCGAATAAAGCCCCAAATATCTCAATATAATTGGTTAACACCCAGGTAAAAAAACTTTGCAACATCTTTTCAATTTATAAAACCCTGCAAAGATAGGTGTTTATTTGAACAGAGGAAATCATGGATTTAAAAATTGCGCGTTGGAACTTTTCCAGTGCTTCAATGTTTTTATTGCAGTATTAAACCCATCATCTGTTTTATTCATAATTTCAAAATACTCGCTCATATCCCATAAATCACGAGCTATCAAAGCCTTAATCAATCTCCTTATTTGCTCTTCAGATTTGGTATCATTTCCGTTAACAGCCATCTCAAGCCCCTCTTCCCTGGCATAACCAACAAGCTGATTAAAGATTTCATCATTTACTTTATATTGTTCTACGTAGGTAGTAAAATCAGGATAGTTGCTTTTTAATGCTGTCCTGTTTTCGTCAATATAATTGAGTACGAAAGTATTTAGGATACCCTTGCGAATAAGCCCAGAATAGTAGGAAGCGAAGGAAGAAGTATCTAAAGGTACAAATACATCAGGCATAATGCCACCACCGCCATAGACCAGTCTATTTTTCTTTAAGGTAGTGTACTTTAGCGAATCCGGAAAATCGATACTGTCCGAATAAATAAATTCACCACTATTATACCTGTTAAGCAAATCTTTTGCATATTCCTCTACTCCATCATCATAAGGTTTCTGAATAACTCTTCCCGTAGGAGTATGATAGCGTGCCACGGTAAGTCTGATCATAGAACCGTCTGGTAATAGAAGCGGTTTTTGTACCAAACCCTTACCAAATGAGCGTCTACCAACAACGACTCCCCTGTCCCAGTCCTGTATTGCACCTGCTACAATCTCACTTGCCGAGGCCGATCCCTCATCAATAAGCACTACTAAATTTGCCTCGATGGCTGCACCTTCCGGTGTAGAGAAACTTTCGGTCTTTTCCACATGCAAACCTTCTGTGTATACAAGAAGTTTTCCCTCCTCAAAGAACTGATCGGCAAGGCTAATGGCTTGATCCAGGTATCCGCCTCCATTATCCCGTAAATCCAGCACAAAAGAATTTGCACCCTGATCAATTAACTCGATTGCTGCTTCTCTAAACTCTTTTACTGTTGTCATTGCAAACCGGTTCAGCTTGATATACCCAATATTATCTTCAACCATATAGGCTGCATCAAGACTGAATATAGGTATTTTATCACGTGTGATAGTAAATTTCAAGAGCTCTTTTGCACCATTTCGTTTGATGCCGACATTCACTTTTGTTCCTTTTTCTCCCAATAAGCGATCGCGAACGCCCTTTGTACTAATGTTTATACCAGCCACATTCTCCCCATCAATTTTCACAATTCTATCACCCGGTCGTATCCCTACTTTCTCCGAAGGCCCACCGGAAATAGGTGAAATCACATAAATGGTATCCTCGAGAATATTAAACTGTATCCCAATTCCTTCAAAATTACCCTGCAAAGGCTCATTCATTTCTTTAACCTCTTTCGGTGTAAGATAAACTGAGTGCGGATCCAGATCTTTAAGCATTTCCTTTATAGCTGTTTCTACCATATCACCACGGTTCACCGAATCCACATAATATCCTGAAACATAATGCAATGCTCTTCCAAACTTGTACAGATCTTCATTAAACAACTGCCCCCGGGCCGAAGAAATGAATAATATGCCAAGAATAAATAGAATGAAACTTTGTCGTATCGATTTCATAAACAATTAATTTAAAACAACTAAAATAATGAGGTATTTACCGCTGAATAAAGTTGAAGGGTATTTGAATTACTTCTGACAAATCCTGCCCATCTTCAAGGATTTGATCATCCTCATCATCGTAGTACCAGTCAACATTAACTTCAATCCCCTGTTTATATATTCGCTTAAATGTATCGATAATTTGCAGAATATATTTGGATGAAGCCGAATTTATATAATCAAGGTTAAACACCAGTTTAAATGAGAAACTTCTTAACTCATTAACGGAATTTTCTTCCAAAAGTTCAGAAACGAACTTGTCAACTTTCATTAAGATAGGCTCATAAAATGTAACAACATCTTCAGGTCGTGATGTACCGCTAATCTCAAAAACTTTTTTCTGTGGATCAAAGTGCACTTTGGGGTTATATTCGGAAGGTTCTATGAAAAAAGTTTCCATATGATTAAGCTTGCGTTTTTTCAATATTAATTTGGATGTTGAAATATAAGAATTTATTATCAATATCCTCCAGACGGTAATCGATTTTGTTTCTGGAGAGTTTTATCATTCTCATCAGGCCCAGCCCTGCAGAATTTGAATTCTCATAAATCCCTTCCTTCAGCCGCTTTTTGTATCTCTTCTTGATTTCATCCCTATTCAATGAATTGAGAAGCTCTAATCGTTCTCTTAAAGCATTAATATCCGATTTGTGAACATAATTACCTACATAAATGCGGAAGTTCCCATTCATATCAGCATCTATCTGCAGATCAATTTCCCTGAATTTCGAGTTTTTATCAAGTTCCAGACTTTGTGCATATTTTTGAGCATTCTCCACCATTTCGATCATAATATTGATTAGCCTCTTCACTTTATCTCCCGGAAATTTATAGTTCTCCTGCAGCTTTTCAATTTCCCTAATGAATTTTCCTATGCGGGAATGATCAATCGATCCTTTATGATGAATTAGGGTTTCCATATAGTATTAACTCTTATTCCCATTCAATTGTTGCAGGTGGCTTGGAACTAATATCATAAACCACTCTATTTATGCCTTTTACCTGATTAATTATCCGGCTGGAAATATCGCTCAGGAACTCATAGGGAAGGTGGGACCAATCGGCTGTCATTCCATCTGTAGAACCGACAGCCCGAAGTGCCACAGCATTTTCATAGGTTCTTTCATCGCCCATAACTCCTACTGATTGGACAGGAAGCAAAATGACACCGGCTTGCCATACTTTATCGTAAAGACCATATTCTTTTAACCCCTCTACATAAATATCATCGGCTTCCTGGAGCAATCGAACCTTCTCTTCAGTAATATCGCCCAAAATACGTATTCCAAGCCCCGGACCCGGGAAAGGATGCCGCTTTAGAAGTTCCGGCTTAACGTGTATAGATGCGCCAACTCTTCGGACTTCATCTTTGAAGAGCAGTTTAAGGGGTTCTACAATTTTTAATTTCATGGCTGCAGGAAGACCACCCACATTATGATGCGATTTGATAGTTGCTGAGGGGCCATTAACAGAAACGGATTCAATAACATCCGGATAAATAGTACCTTGCGCCAACCATTTAACATCCTGAATTTTATGGGCTTCCTCGTCAAACACTTCAATAAATGTTTTGCCAATGGCTTTTCTTTTCAATTCGGGATCTGAGATTCCTTTTAAAGCAGACAGGAAACGATCTCTTGCATCTACTCCAATTACGTTTAATCCCATATCTTTGTATGACTCCAACACTTTCGTAAACTCATTTTTCCGCAGCAAGCCATTATCCACAAATATACAAGTCAGTTTCTCTCCTATTGCTTTATTTAAAAGAACTCCTGCAACAGAAGAATCCACACCTCCGGACAATCCAAGTACGACTTTATCACTGCCCAGCTGATTCTTCAGAATTTCTATTGTAGATTCGGCAAAAGCAGCTGCTGTCCACGATTGTTCACAACCACACACATCCACCACAAAATTCTTAAGCAACTCTTTACCTTGCGTAGTATGATATACCTCGGGGTGAAACTGAATTCCATAAGTTTTCTCATCCTCCACTTTAAAGCCGCCAACTTTTACATCTTTCGTACTTGCAATAATTTTATAATCAACAGGAAGTTCCATAATCGTATCGCCATGAGACATCCACACCTGTGTTTCCAAATCAAGACCTTTCATCAACTCAGAGTCATTTTCTATATGACTTAGCCTTGCCCTTCCATATTCACGGTGTTTGGAAGGCAATACTTCTCCACCAAAATGTTGTGCAAGAAATTGCGCACCGTAACATACACCGAGTAATGGGTATTTTCCCTTTATACCTTCCAAATCGGGAATAGGTGCATTTTTATCACGCACCGAGAAAGGACTTCCGGATAGAATTACTCCCTTTATGGATGGATCGGCAACCGGTGGTTTATTAAAAGGATGAATTTCGCAATAAACATTCAGCTCACGTACTCTTCTTGCTATTAGTTGGGTATATTGCGACCCAAAATCTAAAATGATGATTTTTTCCTGCATTGTATTTTGTTAAGAAAGGGATTATTGCGTTCAAAATTAATCAAATTTGCAGTAAAAAACAGAAAATATAGTCATCAAATACTTTAAGTTCTTAGATGCACTTTTAATCTGCTTCTCGCAATAAAGGAATACTAATATTCATCCCATCTTCGGCAAGAATCGTACCTGGGAATATTTCCTGTGCCTCTTTTTTATGCGCCAGTAAATTTTTATATCGAGCCGAAAAATGACCTATAACCAGTTTTTTCACACCGGCCTTTTGTGCGATTTTGGCAGCGTCAGCCGCTGTTGAATGACCAGTTTTAACGGCCATGTTTTTCATCTCCTCCAAATAAGTTGCCTCATGGAAAAGACAATCCACTGCTTTTATAATTGGGATAATTTGTTCGTTGTAAGCTGTATCGGAACAATAGGCATAGCTTCTTGATCGATAGGCTGGCTTGGTTAGTTGTTTGTTCGGAATAAGATCTCCGTCTTCCGTTTTAAAATCTCTCCCTTCTTTTATACCATGAATATCTCTTAGTGGAATTTTGTATTTTTCTATTGCTTCCTTTTTAATGTTAAGCAAATATGGAGTTTCTTTAAATAAAAAACCACAGGACGGGATTTTATGCTTCAATGGGATAGATTCCACGATAAGCTTGTCATCCTGATAAATCATCTCATTTCTGACTGGATTTACAGCATGAAACACCAAAGGAAAGTGTAGCTTTTTTTCAAATAAAGCCACATGATTATTTAATATACCTTCGAGTTTCTCGGGACCGTATATATGTAAAGGATGTTTTCTATTTAGAAGATTATAGGTAGAAATCAATCCATATAAACCATACATATGATCGCCATGTAAATGGCTGATAAATATATGATGGATTTTACCAAACCTGATTTTATTTGCCCTTAGTTGAATTTGCGTGCCTTCACCGCAATCTATTAAAAAAAACCGCTCATGCACATTAAGTACATGAGCGGGTAAGTTTCGTTTCGAAGTTGGGATAGCAGAACTACTGCCTAATAATGTAATCTCAAAAGACACGATTATTTAGATTCATCATTACTGTCTTTATTGTTCTTACGCTCTTCGTTTTCAGCGTTAACAATATCAACTGCCTCATCATTCGAGTAAGCAATATTCAAGACTGTATCCAACTGCGATATGGTAATTAATCTGTCCACAGCATCATTCAAACCTGTAAGAACAAATGTACCATTAGCGTTTTTGCACAATCGATTGGCCACCAAAATGGCGCTTAAACCAGATGAATCACAGTATCTG
>CAYVSF010000093.1:0-8654 GCA_964453775.1 uncultured Bacteroidales bacterium | reverse complement strand
TTGAAAACTCTTTTTTAATTTAAATCTAATCTAAGAAAAAAAGGATTCTTTACTACCTTATTTTTCTTCCTTGTTTTTCTTTCCAAAAAGGCTGAAATGCACATACCTTTTGGGATTTTTATTCAAATCAATGATCAATTGATCCAAATCGTAAGATAAGGTATTTAGGTTATTGTATAGAGAGTCGTTGTTGACAAGCAATCCAATGCTTCCTTCGCCCTTATTTATCTTGTTTGTGATATCACTTAACGCGCTGAGTGTTTCTTCTGCCTCATTAAGAGTTTGTTTAAAATTAGCTGCTGCAAGCGAATCGCTAACATCTGCAAAGTTATTCAGAATGGTAGAGATTTGCTCGTTGTTGTTTTCAATATTATCGGTTATAGATTTGGCATTCCCTACAATTGCCGATAGCCGGTCTTTTTCACTTTCCATCAGGAATTCCAAATCCTCAGAACTGTTTTCTAAATTGACAATCAAATGACGTAAAGATGAACGGGAGTTATTAACAACATGTACAATAGAATCGATATTGCTAATCAAATTTTCAGCCTTTGCTTTTAAAGGCATGATTTCATTGCTTAAACGGGTTTGTAAATCGCCTTCAAGTTCTGCGATTAATGTGTCTTTTCTTTGGTGAAATTCGTTTTCTTTGGAAAAGATGAGTTTGATAGCTTTGGTTCCTAAAAGATCAGCTCCGTAAATAACGGCCTTCGAATGGGTTGGTATTTTTACCTTGTTATCTACTGTATATTCAACCAATAGTTTATCAGGGTGTCCTTTTAAAAATCGGATATCTTCGACAATACCCACTTTGTAGCCTTTGTAATATACCGGGCTGGCTTCTTCGAGCCCTCCTATTTCATCATAAACAGCATAATAATAACTGGCGCTGCTTAAAATGTTTTTACCTTTAAGAAAATTGAATAACCAAATGAAAATAGCTATTGTTATTACTGCGATTAAACCTATTTTAAACTCTCTGTTGAAATTCATTCTTTTCTTTTTTTTGGATAACACTTAACGAGCTTTGATATTAGTTCTTAAGGATTTTTTGTGCTTCCTGCACTGTAATAATTTCTTTTTTATTCTTCACAGCCACAATAAAAGCATCCGGGAAATAATCCTCGATATAGTTTCGAATAGATACAATTCCCTCATAATCATCGGACTGACCAATAGTGTATTTGTATCCTTGCGGATAACTATACTCCCTTATATTCTGCAAGCCTTTAAAGTAATCTGAGTCGAGTGGAATAGGTTTGGATGATGAAGCAATTTGTATGGCAAATTTGACTTCTATAGGATTGTTATAGCTCTTTTTTATACTAGCTTCCTTTTGTTTTGTTGAACTGCTTTGTTTTTTGACAATCTCTCTCGGATGCTTGTTATCGTTGGTATCCGTTTTTACTTTTTTATTCTCTATTGTTGTTTCTTTTACTGATGGGGAAGAAGTGCTGTTTTCTTCTGCAGAAGCCACAAATGAACTCTTTTTTTCAATGGTGTTTTTATACGATTTGAATGCACGGTAGATGGCCGATGCCAGATAATCCTGACCTTGATTGGACATGAGGTATTTTTCTTCAGTCGGGTTGGTAATAAAACCAGCTTCAACTAGTACACTGGGCATGGAGGTCTTCCAAAGAACAATAAATCCTGCTTGTTTCACACCCCTGTTTTTTCTTAATGCTTTATGTTCAAATTCACCCTGCACAAAGGAAGCATATTCCAGGCTTTGCTCCAGGTATGTATCTTGTGTTAATGAAAAAATAATGTATGATTCCGATGAATTGGGCTCAAAGCCTTCGTATTTTGCCGAATAATCTTCCTCCAGAAGTATTGCTGCATTTTCTTTCATGGCTACTTCAAGGTTTCCTTGGGTTTTATGAAGTCCCATTGCAAATGTCTCGGTTCCATAAGCTCTTGAACTTTCGTTCCCGTTGCAATGAATCGAGATGAATAAATCTGCCTTGTTCCGATTGGCAATATCAGCTCTCTGGCTCAGCGGGACAAATACATCCGTTGTCCTTGTAAAAATTACTTTTACATCGGGAATATTTTCTTCGATGTAGTGTCCCAGTTTTAAAGCAATTTTCAGAACAATATTTTTTTCTTTTGATTTTTTTCCTACTGCCCCTGAATCTTTTCCTCCATGTCCCGGATCAATAACAACCGTGCGTATCTTATAGCCATTATCTTCCTGCGATTTTAAACTGTTTAATCCGGTACTTAGCAAAAGAATAAAACAAAGCGATACAATGCGGTACATTTTTTGTTTGGATTTTATGGATAGAAAATATCGCTTCATGACTATTCTATTTAATATTTTAGTTAGTTTTGATGCTCCAAAATGATAACTATTGTACGACAAAAATAGTATTAAAAAGTTGCATTTAAAATTAAGAATATCTGTTTTCGTTTTTATTCTTATCATGAGCCTATTCTATAGGCCTGCTCATGCTTTGATGTTAAATGCATCGCCTCTTGATTTTAGCCAGCAGGATACCTCCATAAATTTGCCCCAGTCTGCAAATACTGATACAACGATGGCAAATACCACTTCGCAATCCCCCAAAAAGAAAAAGAGCTTCATAGATGCTCAGGTCAAATATAGTGCCGAAGATTCAACAGTGCTTTCCCGGGATCATAAAAGGGTTTATTTGTATAAGAATGCACATATTGATTATGGAGCCATAACCCTGGATGCTGACTATATTGAATACGATCAGGAAAACAATGAGGTTTATGCAACCGGATTAAAAGACAGTACGGGAAATTTGGCAGGCCTGCCAGTATTTCAGGAAGGTTCAGAACGGTTTGAAGCCAAGACAATTAAATATAATTTTGAAACGCAAAAAGGATACATTGAAGAGGTTTTTACCGAGGAACAGGATGGCTATCTTCACAGTCAGGTTACAAAAAAAGTAAGCGACAAAGAATTTCTGAACAAGAATGGAAAATACACTACCTGCGATGATCCAGATCCTCATTATTACCTTATGATGACACGATCTAAGATGATTCCGGGCGATAAAATTGTTTCTGGGTACAGTTATATTGTAATTGAAGGCTTGCCTATTTATTTTGCAGGTTTACCCTTTGGGTATTTTCCCAGCAAACATGAACAATCATCGGGAATACTTATCCCAACCTATGGAGAGGAATCAAACAGAGGGTTCTACCTGAGAAATGGGGGATATTATTTTGGGATCAATGATTATATGGATTTATCGCTTACAGGTGATGTGTATTCGAAAGGAACCTGGGGAACAAATTTAACCTACAGGTTTAGAAAACGCTATAAGTTCACTAGTAATTTTAGTGCCAAATACTATCAGAATGTTTTAGGGGATAAAGGAACTGATGATTATTCCAAATCTACCGATTATTCGATAATATGGAGGCATACACAAGATGCAAAGGCAAATCCCACCAGTAAATTCTCGGCAAGCGTAAACTTTAGCTCCAGTTCCTATGATAAGTTGCATAGTAACAACATGAATAACTATGTGAACAACACAAAAAGTTCCAGTATATCCTATTCAAAAAACTGGCCGGGTTCACCTTTCAGGTTTTCTGCCGATTTAAAGCATACCCAAAACAGTAAAACGAACTCGGTGAACCTGAAACTGCCCATTATGACATTTAACATGAGCAGGCAATATCCCTTTCGGCGAAAGAATAGAAGCGGTGATATGAAATGGTATGAAAATATCGAAGTAAGCTATAGCTCAAAGTTTGAGAATCGATTGAATACATTAGATTCCCTGCTTTTTTCAGATACCCAATATGATGATTTTGAATATGGTTTTCAGCACAGAATACCCATCCGGACCAACATTAAGACATTAAAATATTTGAATATTTCTCCGCAGATCGAGTATACCGGGATTCTTTATCCTAACAGGGTAAATAAATATTTGGATGAAACCAGTTTTATAGACGATGAAACCGGTGATATTATTCCTACCGTAGTAACTGATACTATTTCAGGTTTTAAGTATGCCCAGGTTGTAGAACCCTCACTTTCGATGAGTATGGCTCCTAAAATTTATGGAATGTACCAATTTGTGAATGAAAATTCGAAAGTGCAGGCCATTCGGCATGTTATGACACCTTCTGTTAGTTTTAACTTTAGACCCGATTTAGGAAGTATGGTAGAAAAGTATTACGATACCTATTCAACACCAGAAGGAAGACAACGTGAGTATTCCATTTATTCCAACGGAATCTATTCGGTACCATCAACTCCTGGGAAGAACGGGAGTTTTAGCTTTGGATGGAAGCATAATGTGGAAATGAAAATGCTATCCAAAGATACAGCCAACCCGGTGAAAAAGGTAAAACTTCTCGACTATTTGAACTTTACCAGCAGCTATGATGTCTATAAGGATTCGCTCAATTGGTCGCCCATTCGTGTATCAATGAGAACTTCTCTGTTTAAAAATGCACTTCGCCTGAATGTAAATGGCAGATTGGACCCTTACTACATTACAGATGATGGTCAGTTGCGAGACAGGTTTATGTGGGAAGAGTCTGCAGGCGTTTTCAGGCTTACCAGTTTTGATGTTTCTGTGGACTTAAAATTGAATTCTGGAGAGGGTGATGAAGGGAATGGTGGAAATACCGAATCCATGATGGATGGAAGCATGATGGATCCGGCTGATAAATTTTACCGGGAAGATATTATGAGCAGTTATGTGGATTTTGAAGTGCCATGGAATCTGTCTTTGCGATACAAATTCAGTTATTCCAAACCTGCTCATGAATCTACTATACGACAGACATTGAGTTTTTCGGGAAATGTTAGTTTAACAAAAAAATGGAAAATTAGCGTAAACTCTAATTATGATTTTGAGGAGGGCAAACTTGCTGCTACATCTGTTAATATCCACAGGGATTTGCATTGCTGGGAAATGTCTTTTGGATGGGTTCCGGTTGGTTACAGGCAAAGTTACAACTTCCGGATCAATGTAAAAGCTTCCGTCTTACAGGATCTGCAGCTAACCAAACGTCGAAGCTGGTACGACAATCTATAGTTTTATTAACCAGTAACCCAATTTTTAAGGATTTTACGACCCCAGGGTGTTAGTACCGATTCCGGATGGAATTGTACACTGCTGAATGGATATGTTTTATGTCTTAATGCCATGATGATACCTTCATCATCTTCGGCAATGATTTCCAGACTTTTGGGCAGGCTGTTTTTTGCAACAGCCCAACTATGGTATCTGCCACATGCAAATCGTTGGGGTACATCCTGGAATAATGTGTCTTTCTTTATCAGGATGCTATCCCTGGGTTGACCATGGATGGGTATCTTCATATTGAATAGTTCTCCTCCTGCAAATTCTGCCAAGGCTTGGTGTCCCAGGCATACTCCAAGAATTTTTTTGTGTTGATAACGGGAAAACACCTGGTTCAATACAGGCACATCTTTAGGCAAGCCTGGGCCTGGTGAGATGATTATTTTATCAAATGGCTCTATTTCGGAGATATTGAAAGTATCATTTCGTTTTACCACCACTTCATCTGCATATAACTCAGAAATATGGTACAGGTTATAGGTAAATGAATCGTAATTGTCGAGTATAAAAATTCGCATGGTCTGTCAATAATACTTGCAAATTAACTAAATTTGGATCAATTCTTAGCTTTAATAAGAATTTTGTATAATCAGATTCATTACTCTAAGAAAATGTATTTTTTAATTTAAAATAGCATAGCCATGAAAAAAGTAATTTTTACAGAAGCCGCCCCAAAGGCATTAGGTCCTTACAGTCAGGCCATTGAAATCAATAATACCTTGTATATTTCCGGGCAGGTCCCTGTAAATCCAGAAAATGGGAAGATACCTGAGGGAATTGACGCGCAAACCGAACAGGTAATGAAAAATATCGATGCCATTTTAAAGGAAGCGGGGTACAGCTTTCAGGATGTGGTAAAGTCAACTTGTTTGCTAAGTGACATGGCGAATTTCAAAGCAATGAATGAAGTGTATGGAAAATACTATCCAGAGAATCCTCCAGCAAGGGCAGCTTTTGCAGTAAAAGAACTCCCTCTGGGAGCGCTTGTTGAAATTGAAACGATTGCTATCCGCTAAAGCAAAAAAAACCGCTGCCAACAATGACAGCGGTTTTTTAGTCGTATTTTGTACTTATTCTGTTACGATTTCAAAAGGAATCTCCACCTTCACTTCTTTGTGAAGTTTAATGGTGGCTTTGTATGTTCCAACTTCCTTAATTTGATCTTCAGGAATTGTAATGTTCTTGCGTTCAATTTCAAAGCCTTTTTCTTTCAGTGATTCAGCAATCTGAATGGTATTTACAGAACCGAAAATTTTCCCTTTGCTACTTGTTTTCGCTCCAATTGTAAGTGAAATACCTTCCATCTTCTTGGCGATTTCTTCCGCTTGTTCCTTGATTTTCTCTAGCTTATGGGCGCGCTGACGAAGGTTCTCATCATGCATCTTTCTTGCAGATTTTGTGGCCAAAATTGCAATTCCCTGTGGAATTAAATAATTTCTGGCATAACCTTCTTTTACACTAACGATGTCATCCTTGTGCCCCAAATTAGGCATATCTTGTTTAAGTATTATATCCATGATTTTCCTCCTGCTTCTTATTTTAACATATCAGTTACATATGGCAGCAATGCAAGGTGACGTGCCCTTTTTACTGCTTTGGCCACTTTTCTCTGGTATTTCAACGAAGTTCCGGTAATACGGCGTGGCAAAATTTTGCCCTGCTCGTTGACAAATTTCTTCAGGAACTCAGGATCTTTGTAATCGATGTATTTAATCCGGTTCTTGCGGAAACGACAATACTTCTTTTTCTTAATCTCAACAGTTGGTGGTGTTAAGTATCTTATTTCTGATTGATTCTGTGCCATTTTTTATGCCTCCTTTTTTGATTCTTCTTTTTGACGTCTTTTCTTCTCGCTGTACTCAATCGCATATTTGTCCATTTTAAATGTAAGGAAACGAATAATGCGTTCGTCACGACGATACTCGGTTTCCAGTTTTTGAATAAATGAACTCTCTGCGCGGAACCCAATCAGATAATAGAATCCTGTTGATTTTTTCTGGATAGGATAGGCCAATTTGCGCAATCCCCAGTTGTCTTCATGGACAATCTCGGCACCATTGTCCTTCATGATTTTTTTGAATTTGTCCACCGCTTCCTTCATCTGTGCCTCAGACAAAACGGGAGTTGTAATGAAAACGGTTTCGTACTGATTAATCATAATTTTACGTTTTATGAATAAATAATTTAGTTAATGAGCGTGCAAAAATACACTTTTTCTCTTTTGAAACAAAATTTTTAAGGGCTAAATGGATGAATTAGTGCCCGTTAATTTTGCAGTACGAAAGTACCAATTTTGTTTGATTTTTTCAGCTTGTTAATATCTTTAATTTAAAAAATTGCGCAGAAATGTTACTTTTGTATTTCCCGAAATGAGGAAAGTGAATTATGGAGAATTTTATCGTATCAGCCAGAAAATACAGGCCTGCAACTTTTAAATCGGTTGTTGGACAGGCATCCATTACAAGCACACTCAAAAATGCCATTAAAACCAATCACCTGGCACAGGCTTATTTGTTTTGCGGCCCCAGAGGAGTAGGTAAAACCACTTGCGCCCGGATTTTTGCTAAAACAATCAATTGTTTTAATTTGGGTGAGGATGTGGAACCTTGCAACGAGTGTGAATCCTGTAAAGCTTTTAATGATAGTCGTTCATATAACATTCATGAACTGGATGCGGCCTCTAATAATTCTGTCGAAGATATTCGAAACCTGATTGAGCAAGTCCGTATTCCACCTCAAGTTGGGAAATACAGTATCTATATTATCGACGAGGTACATATGCTGTCCCAGCAGGCCTTCAATGCCTTCCTTAAAACGCTTGAAGAACCACCAAAGCATGCTATTTTTATTTTAGCTACGACAGAGAAACATAAAATAATACCTACCATTTTATCTCGTTGTCAGATTTTTGATTTTAACCGGATTCGTGTGGATGATGCTGTGAATTATCTTAAGCATATAGCTGAAAGTGAAGGTATTACCTATGAGGAGGATGCCCTGAATGTGATCGCCCAGAAGGCGGACGGAGCAATGAGGGATGCACTTTCAATCTTCGACCAGGTGGTTAGTTTTTCAGGTGGTAATATTCAGTACCAAAAAGTGCTGGATAACCTGAATGTGCTTGACTACGAATACTTTTTTACAATTACGGATGCCTTTTTGGAAGGCAATACGTCTAAAATATTGGTGGTGTTTAATGAAATCCTGGACAAAGGCTTTGACGGTCATCAGTTTATCAATGGGCTCAGTACACATTTTCGGGATTTATTGGTTTGCAAGGATGTTCAAACTCTTGATTTACTGGAGGTGGGCGCTAATATTAAAGAGCGCTATAAGGAGCAAACCGAAAAGTGCCCGATCGATTTTCTCCTGAAGGCCTTGAAAATTAGCAATGCAGCCGATGTGAGCTATCGCACCAGCCGCAATAAACGATTGCATATTGAACTGGCACTGATTAGCATTGGAAATATCATTGCAGAAAAAAAAAAAATAGCGATGACAGCATAGAGACCAACAAGAAAGCTGCCGAAAAAGAGCGAGCTGAAGCCAAGCGCAAGGCTGCCGAGAAAC
>CAYVSF010000092.1:0-8669 GCA_964453775.1 uncultured Bacteroidales bacterium | reverse complement strand
CGCTTCCTTGGTAAGGAAGAGGTCACGGGTTCAATTCCCGTCATTGGCTCTAAATTGAGAAACAATTATTTAAGGTTACTATAAATTATCTAATTATTAATACTTGAAGTTATGGCTAAAGAAAAATTTGATAGATCGAAAGAGCACGTTAATATTGGTACTATCGGGCACGTCGATCACGGTAAGACTACCCTTACTGCTGCTATTACCAAAGTTTTAGCAAAGACTGGTCTTTCCGAAATCCGTGATTTCGATTCTATTGACAATGCTCCAGAAGAAAAGGAACGTGGTATTACTATTAACACAGCTCACGTTGAGTATCAAACAGCAACTCGTCACTATGCTCACGTTGACTGTCCGGGTCACGCCGACTATGTTAAGAATATGGTTACAGGTGCTGCCCAGATGGACGGAGCGATTCTTGTTGTTGCAGGTACAGACGGACCAATGCCACAGACTCGTGAACACATCCTGTTAGCACACCAGGTAAACGTACCCAAGATTGTTGTTTTTCTTAACAAGGTTGATTTGGTAGACGATCCTGAATTGTTGGAGCTTGTTGAAATGGAAGTACGTGAATTACTCGATTTCTATGAGTTTGACGGAGAAAATGCTCCAATCGTATCTGGTTCAGCATTGGGTGCTTTGAACGGTGAAGAAAAGTGGGAAGAAAAAGTACTCGAATTGATGAAGTATGTAGACGAGTATATCCCTCTTCCAAAGCGTGATAAAGAAAAACCATTCTTATTGCCAGTTGAGGACGTATTCTCAATTACCGGTCGTGGTACAGTTGCTACAGGTCGTATTGAAACTGGTGTTGTTAACACAGGTGAAGAACTTGAAATGATTGGTCTTGGTGCGGAAAAGAGAAAGACTGTTTGTACAGGAGTTGAAATGTTCCGTAAGATTCTTGATACCGGTGAAGCTGGTGACAACGTTGGTCTATTGCTTCGTGGTGTTGACAAAAAAGAAATCAAAAGAGGTATGGTATTGGCAAAGCCTGGTTCAATTACTCCTCATACAAAATTTAAAGCTGAGGTTTATGTATTGAAGAAGGAAGAAGGCGGACGTCATACTCCATTCCATAACAATTACCGTCCTCAGTTCTACTTACGTACATTGGACGTAACTGGTGAGATTAAATTACCAGAAGGAACTGAAATGGTTATGCCTGGTGATAATGTAACAATTACAGTAGAGCTTATCTACCCTGTTGCTATCAACGAAGGCTTGCGTTTTGCTATCCGTGAAGGAGGTAGAACTGTAGGTGCAGGACAGGTAATTTCTGTTGACGACTAATACATCAAGATAAGGGTTAATTTTTAAATTAGCCCTTCTTTACGGGTGTAGCTCAACTGGTAGAGCGACGGTCTCCAAAACCGTAGGTTGTGAGTTCGAGTCTTACCACCCGTGCAAATTCAAGAAAGAATGAAAAGGATAAAACAATATTTACAAGAATCATTTAAAGAATTGGTTCATAAAGTGTCCTGGCCCACATGGCCGGAGCTTCAGAACAGTGCATTAATTGTAATGGTTGCTTCCCTAATCATAGCTGTTACGATATTCGTAATGGACTACAGTTTCCAGAATATTCTGGAACTGGTTTATAGTATGTTTTATTAATCATCAACAAGGGAAATGAGTGATATTGATAAGAAGTGGTATGTACTTCGCGCTATTGGAGGAAAAGAGAAAAAAGTGAAGGAGTATATAGAAAGTGAAGTATCAAGGTTAAATCTTCAGGATTTTGTTAGTCAGGTGCTGATTCCTACTGAAAAGGTATATCAGATACGTAATGGAAAAAAGATTAGTAAAGAACGAAATTTTTTCCCGGGTTATGTATTGATAGAAGCTGCTTTGGTTGGAGAAATACCACATATCCTGAAGAATATACCAAATGTTATCGGATTTCTCGAGTCAGAGGGAGATAATCCAACACCACTTCGTCAGTCGGAAGTAAATCGTATACTTGGAAAAGTAGACGAACTTGCTGAGAGTGAAGAAGAAATCAATGTGCCGTTTTTCGTTGGTGAAACTGTCAAAGTTATTGACGGACCCTTTAATAGTTTTAATGGTATAATCGAAGAGGTTAACGAAGAGAAAAAGAAATTGAAAGTAATGGTTAAAATCTTCGGTCGAAAAACTCCATTGGAACTAAGCTTCATGCAAGTAGAAAAAGAGTAAATTAAGAACAGAGAAAATTATGGCTAAAGAAGTTGCTGGTCAGATAAAATTGCAGATTCGAGGTGGGCAGGCCAACCCATCACCACCTGTAGGCCCTGCATTGGGTGCCAAGGGTGTGAATATCATGGAGTTTTGTAAACAGTTCAATGCCCGCACGCAAGAGCATATGGGTAAAGTGATACCTGTAATCATTACGGTATACCAGGATAAGTCTTTTGACTTTATAACAAAAACTCCTCCTGTGGCTGTTCAACTCCTTGAGTTCGCTAAAATCAAATCTGGTTCTGCCGAATCGAACCGTACTAAAGTTGCGTCTGTAACGTGGGATCAGGTGAGAGATATTGCTGAAGGTAAAATGAAAGATCTGAATGCATTTACGGTTGAATCAGCAATGAGAATGGTGGCTGGAACAGCCCGAAGCATGGGGATTACTGTTAAAGGAGAATTCCCCGGGAATAAGAACTAATAATCTTAGAGAGAAATTATGACAAAGCTATCCAAAAATAGAAAAGCGTCACTTGAAAAGATCGAACCCGGAAAGGTATATTCTATTGAAGAGGCTTCCAAGCTCATCAAAGAGATTTCAACAACAAAATTTGATGCCTCTATCGATTTGAATGTACGTCTTGGTGTGGATCCCAGAAAATCCAACCAAATGGTTCGTGGTGTGGTAACATTGCCCCATGGAACCGGAAAATCTGTACGCGTTTTGGCCTTGGTTAGTCCTGATAAAGAGGAAGAAGCCAAAGCCGCCGGAGCAGATTATGTGGGACTGGATGATTATGTGGAAAAAATCAAGGGAGGTTGGACTGATGTGGATGTTATCATTACGATGCCCCCGGTGATGTCCAAAGTTGGACAATTGGGCCGCATATTGGGACCTCGTGGATTGATGCCGAACCCTAAGAGTGGTACAGTTACCATGGAAGTAGGAAAGGCTGTTGAGGAGGTTAAAAAAGGTAAGATCGACTTCAAGGTTGACCGCTATGGAATAGTTCATACAGCTATTGGCAAGGTTTCTTTCGAACCTAAGAAGGTTACTGAAAACGCAAAAGAGTTTGTTGGTACCATTCTTAAGTTGAAACCTGCTGCTGCTAAGGGAACCTATATCCGTAGCATCTTTATGTCCAGTACAATGAGTCCTGGCTTAAAGATTGATCCGAAAAGCATAAACAAAATGGCATCCATCGAGGAGTCTTAAAATCAAGATGAACGATTATGAAACGTGAAGAGAAAGATATCATAATTAACGACCTGGTTGAGTTATTCAAGAATACCGAGCATTTCTATATTGCTGATATTAGCGAACTGGATGGTGAGCAAACCAGCAATCTTAGAAGAGCTTGTTTTCAGAAAGAAATCAAACTCATGGTTGTTAAAAATACCCTTCTAAAACGTGCTTTGGAACAATCAAACTTTGAAGTAGAGGAACTCTACGAAGTATTGAAAGGGCCTACTTCTGTTATGTTTACACATACCGGAAATCAGCCTGCAAAACTTATCAAAGAGTTTCGCAAAAAGCTTGATAAACCCGTTTTGAAGGGTGCATTCGTAGAAGAAGGCATTTATATTGGTGATGATCAGCTTGATACACTTAGTGATATCAAGTCAAAAGAAGAATTAATTGCAGAGCTTATTGGTCTACTGCAGTCACCAATGAAGAATGTTGTTTCTTCCTTGCAATCCGGAAAAAACATCCTAGCAGGTGTTCTTGAAACACTATCTGATAAAAAAGAATAATACGAGAAAGAAAATTAAGTTTAAAAAACACACAATTAAAAATAAGTAAAAATGGCAGATTTAAAAGCGCTTGCAGAAGAGTTAGTTAACTTAACTGTAAAAGATGTTAACGAATTAGCTGATATACTTAAAGAAGAGTATGGAATCGAACCTGCTGCTGCAGCAGCTGTTGTGGCTGGACCCGCAGCTGGTGGTGAAGCTGGTGAAGCTGAAGAGCAAACAGAATTTGATGTAGTTCTTAAAGCTGCAGGTGGAGCTAAGTTGCAAATTGTAAAGCTGGTGAAAGAATTAACCGGACTTGGACTGAAAGAAGCAAAAGCAGTAGTTGATGAAGCACCAAAAGCTATTAAGGAAGGCGTAAGTAAAGAAGAAGCAGAATCACTGAAAAATCAATTAGAAGAAGCAGGAGCAGAAGTTGAACTTAAATAGCATTCCCCTAACATACTAATTAACAGGCTTTAGGATCCCTGGGTAGGGATTCTAAGCCTTTTTGTTATTATTATCGTTTGAGTTCAATTAATTCTTAAAGTAAATGTCTGCAAATAGCATTAGCCAAAGAATAAGTTTCGCTTCCACAAAAAATCAGTTACGTTATCCTGACTTCCTGGAAGTTCAGTTGAAGTCGTTTAAAGACTTTTTTCAACAGGATACAACGCTGGAGGAGCGTAAACTAGAAGGGTTGTATACAGTTTTTAGTGAGAACTTCCCGATTACAGATACAAGAAATAATTTTGTTCTGGAATTTCTCGACTATTACATTGACCCACCAAGATATTCAATTGAGGAATGTATCGAAAGAGGTTTAACCTTCTCGGTTCCTCTTAAAGCTAAATTAAAACTGTATTGTACAGATCCTGAACACGAGGATTTTGATACAGTTATCCAGGATGTATACCTGGGTACGGTACCCTATATGACAGAAAGAGGAACTTTCGTTATAAACGGTGCCGAAAGAGTAGTTGTATCACAGTTGCATCGATCCCCCGGAGTATTTTTCGGTCAGTCGCTGCATGCTAATGGTACGAAACTCTATAGCGCCAGAATTATTCCGTTTAGAGGATCGTGGATCGAATTCGCAACAGACATTAATAATGTCATGTTTGCGTATATCGACAGAAAGAAAAAATTACCTGTTACTACCCTTTTAAGGGCTATTGGTTACGAAAGTGATAAAGAGATCCTGGAGATCTTTGACCTCGCTGATGAAGTAAAAGTGACCAAAACAGGTCTTAAAAAGGTAATTGGCAGGAAATTGGCAGCGCGTGTCTTAAAGTCCTGGATTGAAGATTTCGTGGATGAAGATACGGGAGAAGTTGTATCAATAGAGCGTAATGAAGTTATCATAGACAGGGAAACCGTCCTTGAAAATGAGCATATTGATGCAATTGTTGATAGTGGTGCCTAAACTATTTTACTGCACAAGGAAGATCAGAATCTTTCTGATTTTGCTATCATATATAATACCTTGCAGAAAGATCCCTGTAACTCTGAAAAAGAAGCCGTGTTGCATATTTATCGTCAGTTACGTAATTCAGAACCACCTGACGAAGCAACTGCAAGAGATGTAATTGATAAGTTGTTTTTCTCTGATAAACGCTATGACCTTGGTGAAGTTGGTCGTTACAGATTAAATAAAAAATTGAATCTGAACACTGATATTGATACCAAGATACTTACCAGAGAGGATATTATTGCAATTATTAAATATCTCATCGAACTGATCAATTCTAAAACTGATGTGGATGATATTGACCACCTGAGTAACCGTCGTGTGCGAACTGTAGGTGAACAATTATCGAATCAGTTTGGCGTAGGCCTGGCTCGTATGGCCAGAACGATTCGCGAAAGAATGAATGTGAGAGATAATGAGGTGTTTACACCGATTGACTTGATCAATTCCAAGACCCTGTCATCGGTTATCAATTCTTTCTTTGGAACAAATCAGCTTTCTCAGTTTATGGATCAAACGAATCCACTGGGAGAAATGACACATAAACGTCGTATGTCTGCTCTTGGACCGGGAGGTTTATCGCGAGAAAGAGCGGGTTTTGAAGTTCGAGATGTTCACTATACACACTATGGTAGATTATGTCCAATCGAAACTCCGGAAGGACCGAATATTGGTTTGATATCTTCATTGTGCGTGTATGCTAAAATTAACGACCTCGGTTTTATTGAAACACCTTACCGTAAAGTAATAGAAGCTAAAGTTGATCTTACAGATGGAGGAGTGGAATATCTTTCAGCCGAGGAAGAAGAATCAAGAATGATTGCCCAGGCAAATGCACCACTCAGCGATGAGGGTAATTTTGTTAATGAAAAGGTGAAAGCACGTTTTGATGGAGATTTCCCATTGTCTGAATCAAATGAGATTGAATTGATGGACGTTGCTCCAAATCAAATTGCTTCAATTGCTGCGTCTCTAATTCCTTTTCTGGAACATGATGATGCAAACCGGGCATTGATGGGATCGAATATGATGCGTCAGGCTGTTCCGCTTATCGATCCACAATCTCCTGTGGTAGGTACAGGATTGGAGAAGGATATGGTAAGCGATGCCCGCATACAAGTCGTTTCCGAAGGTGATGGTGAGGTGGAATATGTTGACGCGAACGAAATTGTTATTCGTTATGAACTTACAGAAGAAGAGAAGTTTGTAAGCTTTAACGAGGATACGAAGCGTTATTATTTATCCAAATTTGCCAAGACAAACCAAAATACCTGTGTAAACCTAAGACCGATTGTAAGTAAAGGAGAGAAGGTTACAAAAGGACAAATCCTTACCGAAGGGTATAGTACCGAAAAAGGTGAATTGGCGCTTGGTAGAAACCTCAAGGTGGCATTTATGCCCTGGAAAGGATATAACTTTGAGGATGCAATTGTAATTTCAGAAAATGTTGTGAAGAATGACGTCTTCACATCCATTCATATTGATGAATATGTGCTTGAGGTGCGTGACACTAAACGTGGTCTTGAAGAACTGACAGCTGATATTCCTAATGTATCAGAAGATGCTACAAAAGATCTCGATGAAAATGGTCTGATTCGTATTGGAGCACATGTGAAGCCCGGAGATATTCTTATTGGTAAAATTACACCAAAAGGAGAGTCCGATCCTTCACCAGAAGAAAAATTGCTGCGTGCAATTTTTGGAGATAAAGCGGGCGATGTAAAAGATGCCTCATTAAAAGCGTCTCCCTCACTTACAGGTGTTGTTATCGATAAGAAACTATTTTCCAGAGCTGTTAAAGACAAAAAATCAAAGAGTGGTGATAAAATCGAACTTGAAAAGGTTGAAAAAGAATTTAACCTCAAGTTTGAGCAACTTACTGAAAAGTTAATTGATAAGTTATTTGTACTTGTTAATGGAAAGACTTCGCAGGGAGTGAAAGATTATCTGAACGCAGATATCGTTCCGAAAGGAACCAAGTTTACCCAAAAGATTCTTCAGGGTATCGACTTCCTTAATGTGAATCCGAATAAGTGGACAACCGACAAGAAAAAGAATGAAGTTATCCAAAAATTGCTCCATAATTATATGATTAAGTTTAAGGAGCTGGATGCAAAAATGAAGCGGAAAAAGTACAATATTACCATTGGTGATGAACTTCCCACAGGTATCGTTCAAATGGCTAAGGTTTATATAGCCAAGAAACGTAAAGTTACTGTAGGGGATAAAATGGCCGGACGACATGGTAATAAAGGTATTGTAGCAAAAATTGTACGGGCAGAAGATATGCCTTTCCTTGAAGATGGAACCCCCGTGGATATTGTTTTGAATCCACTTGGTGTACCTTCAAGGATGAACCTCGGTCAGATTTACGAATCTGTACTTGGTTGGGCAGGAGAGAAGCTTGGACTAAAATTCTCAACACCAATTTTTGACGGAGCAAGTCTGGAACAAATAACCGAATACACCGATAAAGCAGGACTTCCACCTTATGGTAAATCCTATCTTTACGACGGTGGAACAGGTGAGCGTTTTGACCAGCCAGCAACCGTGGGAGTGATTTACATGCTAAAACTTGGACACATGGTTGAGGATAAAATGCACGCCCGTTCTATTGGACCTTATTCACTTATTACGCAGCAGCCACTTGGTGGTAAAGCTCAGTTTGGAGGACAGCGTTTTGGTGAAATGGAGGTATGGGCGCTTGAGGCATTTGGTGCTGCAAATATCCTGCAGGAAATTCTTACAGTTAAATCAGATGATGTTAATGGCCGGGCCAAAGCATACGAGTCAATTGTGAAAGGAGAAAATTATCCGACACCGGGTATTCCTGAATCATTGAATGTTTTGCTGCATGAATTGCGCGGACTTGGTCTTAGTGTTAATCTGGTATAACTACCGACTTACTGAATGATGTGCTGTAAGCACACATTCATTGCTTGATTTTATTATAAACGATTTAATATTCAACATATGTCGTTCAGAAGAGATAACAAAGTAAAGAGTAATTTTACAAAAATCTCGATAGGGCTTGCATCTCCGGAAGAAATTCTGGAACGCTCAAGTGGAGAAGTGTTAAAGCCCGAAACCATTAACTACAGGACGTATAAACCTGAACGAGACGGTTTGTTTTGTGAAAGGATTTTTGGTCCCGTTAAGGATTATGAATGCCATTGCGGGAAATATAAAAGAATACGTTACAAGGGAATCGTTTGTGACCGTTGTGGTGTAGAAGTTACCGAAAAGAAAGTAAGACGTGAACGCATGGGGCATATTTCTTTGGTTGTTCCCGTTG
>CAYVSF010000091.1:0-8775 GCA_964453775.1 uncultured Bacteroidales bacterium | reverse complement strand
TCAGCAACTCGATCTACCCCTTGGAATCAACTATTGCTCCTTCTATTTCAAGCATCGTTTTCAAAAAGCAGGGTTTCGAAGGAGACTCGCCGGGGAATTAATGGCCGACGGGGATTTTCTTACAGAAAGGGGGTTCATCCGACGAAGCAATCCGAATCATGCCAGCTATGACGCACCCATGATCCGACAGTGTTCAAGTGGTAAAGGAACCTGCTTTGATGAAAACTATCAAATCAGTCGTGAACCTGCTTTAAAAATAAGCTGGAAAGAAGCACAAACTAGAAGCATGTATGAGCAGATCATCCGAAAAGAACCCCGGGAAATTCCCGAAGTTCCAGATCTCTTCAAAGTATGGAAGATGGAATACATTGAGCAGGGTTTGCGCAATTATTAAGTGGATAGCTGCATCTTTTCTTTTATGGTACCGTCGCTGTCTACCTGCTACCGGCTACCAGGGTGGGAACTTCCCACACTGTCAGGTTTTGCTGAAGCGATTCCCCTGTACTCCGAAATATTTGTGGAAGAAAAACTACTGTTTCAAGGCAGCTTTTGTGAAAATATAGTCCGGAATATCCTGGTTAAATTTGATGGCCGTCATTTTAAACTCGGTGCCATCGCCTTGCTTTAGCATATCCTTGTAAATCATCCTTGTGGGGAACCAACGCCCTTCAACCTTCTCGACTTCCGACAATTCAACGCGCTTGAGCAATTCTCCGCCCTTCGCATACATTTCCTGCTTCAGAGGAATAAATCGCTCTGCATCCACCCACATTCGTTGCATTTGATAGCTGGCATCATTCACTTTGGCTACCAGGTCGAGCACAAAACAGGAACGCCCATCTATCGTTTCTTTTCCGGAAACACTGGCATCGTAAATCTCCTGTAGCTTACGATCATCCATCATATCTTCGTAGGATAAATCCGATCCCATCACCGACTGTCGCAGCATGTGGCCAGAAATCTGAATGGTCCGGTCGGTTGATGGTGAGTAAATCCAAAGTTTATCCTCCAACTTCAGCATTTTCGTTCCTTTCTCCCTGGCCGGGGACAGGTATTCGGTGAAAGATTTTTCATCTCCCACGCTATACGTAACAGAAGTAATGGTTCTACTGTTTCTTCTTCCATGGATGATCATGGTAGATTCCACCACCCGGTTTTCACTGCTCATGTTTTCATCCACCCGGTTTAGGATTTCATTTGCACCGGGTGCTTGCGGCGATATCAAAAATATACTACTTAAAAAAATAAAAAATACATTCATGGTTCAATTCTTTAATAATGATAACATTAAACTTCCAGTTCTTTAAATAAACGGGCGGTATTGCGCTTATAAATTCCTATTCCCGAAAGGGCATTGCCCAGTACCATGGCAAACAGACCGGGAATAAACCCGATATAAAACAATTGCGGTGTAACGATGGCCCGAAATGTATTGGGCAACATCATTCCTGTGGATTCGGTAATACTTCCAAAACTTACACCATGTTGCTGTAGATAATAGGCCAGGGACACACCAATTGCAGTTCCCACTACAGAACCCAAAACCCCAATGATAATCCCTTCAAAAATAAGAGTCCGATAGATATGCTTTTTCTCTTCTCCCATGGCCAGGCGAATTCCAAACTCACCATAGCGTCTTAATCCGCCAAGTAAACCGGTATTCCACAACACAAGGGACATGGCAAACACAAAAATGGTAAGTATGAGGCTGATAATCGATTCTGAATAAGTAAGCATTTCGTCCAGCCCCTCCTGATCTCCCAGAGTGAGCATGAGGGGAGAAAACTCATCTTTCTCATCTGAGTACTTCTCATTAAAGGACGTTTTTACACACAGGGCTTTTTCTTTCAGGTATTTTCCTTCATTGAAGTACCCCAACAGCTCGCTGGTCGCATTTTCCATATTGAGCGCTTCTCTGCCATCGCGGATATCTATAATTACCGCTCCGCGATCGAGCATTCGGTTGCCAAAATGAATGGTGCCCGACACTATAAAATTCTTAAAAGCCATGCTTCCATACATGGTCGAGGAGAAAATTGTGACCTTATCTCCCGGATGGACATCAAAACGCTCTGCAAATTCATTGCTGATTAAGGCTTCTCCTTTTTCACGGGGAAGCCGGCCTGTGATAATCGACTCGCGAATATTCATGCGATCAGCTTCTTCCGAATCCGGAGAGAGGATATCCAGTGCCTGCCCAAAAGCCGGAACCTGTGCACGCGTTTCCCCATCTTCACCAGGAACATCCAGCAATCCACCAAAATAGATGCGCTCCACCCAGGTCATATCAGGGTAATCACGCTGCAGATTCCCGATGAGTTCATCGGTTCCCAACAAGGCCAAATCGTTAGGATGCTGCTCGCTGTTATCTTCATAAGCACGAGTCATTATTTTCACGTGCCCGGTGGTAAAACGTGCGCTCATGTCAATCATATCGCCAAACACACCACTTATCCATCCACTCAAAAATACGGTGAGCATCACACCAAGAGAGACTACAATAACCGGCAGTAAGCTGCGGTTTTTATCCCGTATAATTCCTTTTGCTATAAATCGTATCATTGTTGTTTTCCTTTTAATGCATCGGTTGGTTTCATCTTCGCTATCTTTCTGGCTGGCAGGAAGCTTACAATGGTGGATGAAATCACCACCAGCAGGATGGTCGAAATAATCAATCCCAGGCTGTAATAGGGATAGATGGTATCGGCCATTGTAATATCCGTATTTTCTGCCATCGAGAAATTAAGTCCGATTTTGTCCAAATAGAGAAAAAACGGAATACCATAGGCAGCACCAAGCAGGGCTGCTAATATGCTATGTGCTGTACCTTCAACCGTAAATGTTTTCACCACCTGCCAGCGGGTCATGCCCAGGGCAATGTAAGTTCCAATTTCTTTCTGGCGTCGAAAGATTGAAAGTACCTGGGTATCAAAAATAGCCAGGAGGGCTATAATCAACAACAGGCTATATCCAACCATTCCCCCGCCTTTCTTCGCCTGGATTAAGGCATCCATATCAGCCAAAAGAAAATCCAGGTTCTTAAAATTCCAGCCGTCTAAATCGCCCTGCTGGTAGTCGTCTGAAACAACAAGGTAACTAGCTTCATTCTGTTTGCCTGTCATTTCATAAAGCTTATCGAGGGAAATGTAAATCTGACCGTTATCCACGCCCGGAACGTTGCAGTCGAACACTTTAGCAATACGCAACTCCAGCGCATCAAATGTTCCATCTTTATCGCGCCACCGTACCAGCATACGATCACCTTCTTCCAGGTGAGCGGAGGCAGCCATTCGCTTACCAATAAGGATAGCATTTTCATCTTCCTTTAATGCATCGGTGGGAAGCTTAAGAATTTTCTGATTAACTGGTAATCCCTTCATTATTACCGACTGCATGCGCCCCTCAGGGTACATGGTGGCTTGTTCAATCAATACAGGACAAAGCTGGCCCGCAGCTACCAATTGTTCTATTTCCGCAGACATTTCTCCATAACCATCCTGGAAGGTAAAAGGATCGTACTTATCGTATTCAGGATGCCAAAGCTGGCCTCCTCCCATTTGCCACTCGCGGGTATCCCTTCTGGCCTGGCGGTTCCAGCCGTCAATCATGCCGTTGTAAAAAATGATCATCACAAAAGCAAAAGACAGCACACCCACATTCAGCCAGGTGCGTAAACCGGCACCCAGTAGGTTTTTAAAAGCTAATTTTAAGGCTAACATCTTATTCGGCTTTTAATTTTTCCAATATTTCATCTTTCTCTACCTTGCCATCAAGCAGGGAAATCTTTCTTCGCAAATACTGCATGACTTTTTCATCGTGCGTTGCAAAAATGAAGGTGGTTTTCAACTCTTCATTCAGTTTCTTCATTGTTTGCAGTATATGGTGAGAGTTTTTAGCATCCAGGTTGGCGGTAGGTTCATCGGCCAGGACAATTTCCGGTTTCTTCACCATAGAACGGGCTATTGCTACACGCTGACTCTCGCCTCCGGAAAGCATTGCCGGCTTGGATTTCGCCTTGTCCGTAAGTCCGACCCACTCCAGTGCCTCCAAAACCATTTTCCTTCGTGTCGAGGCAGAATAATCTTGCAGCAGTAAGGCAAATTCTACATTCTCAAACACCGTGTAGACAGGTAAAAGATTGTAGGTCTGGAAGATAAAACCGATATGTCGGTTTCGTAACTGCGCAGATTCTTTATGACTCAATTCTGCCACTGACTTCCCCATCACGGTGGCTGCTCCTTCTGACGGGTTATCTAAAGACCCAATAATATTTAGGAGTGTGGTTTTACCGGATCCACTGGGGCCCACCAAGCCGGCAAATTCTCCGGTTCCAAATTCCAGGTTGATGTTCTTCAAAGCGGTAAAACTACCCTTACCCACCGGAAACCGTTTGGTAAGTTTATCGATTTTAATAATTGATGAATTTTTCATTGTTCCATCTTTAGTGATTATACACAAACATTATTTGTACTCCCTCACCAGCAAAGATATTTTGCATATTGCCCTGTGTAGGGAGGTTGTAATTTTCAGGATTGCTATAGGCCATCAGGTGAATACTTACTTTGTTATACTGTCGCTGCCAGTTGACAAAGCTGTAAAGTTGATCATGACTGTGGTCATAATATAGTATTGCACTTAACGAGTCAAATAAGCCAAAAGGATACGAAAATGAAAGTGCTGTGAAATTAAGTGCCTCTTCAAACCGGAAGGCTTCCCTGTCGTAAGCGGCAAAAAGATGTTCAAAATTTGCACCAAGCCCGTTTCCCAGGGCAAAGGTGTAATCCAGCCCTGCATTAAGCAGCTCCTGATGCGTGAACATCCCCATATCTTTTGCTTTATAAATCCATGAAGCCTCCAGCCACATACCCAGCACATAATCCTGGCGTACATCAATTCCCATACGGTGTTCGGGAATGCGAGAATAAGCAGGTAATATCATATCGTTTACCTTCGATTCTGCCTCGCGATAGTGATAGCTCAATCCCAGCTCACCAGTAAAAAATGGGAGCTGAATTCGTCCTCCAATTTCAGGAGCATGAACTTTAGTTTTCAGCACTTCCCAGCCTTTTGTCTCTTGATTTCCGTATAGGCCCCAAAGCCAAATATTTGCATTGTTGAGAAAATAGTAGCGCCCCAAAACACCCCAAACACCATCAGTTAATTGCAGGGGATCACGCGGATCAATACGATCGAACCACATTAATGGGCGCAGCATTTGCGCCGATCCAAAGTTAATCTTTTGCAGGCCCACCCGCACTTCAAACTGCTTCCCCGAATAGCGTGCCCAGGCACGATAGGGTTTTAAATCTCCACTCGTTTCTACTTCATAAAATCCTTCCCAATTGGCTATTCCATAAGTATTTGCAGAAACTTCAAAATCAAGCTGGCGTCTATCGGGAAAACGCAACTCATAATTCACCTGCGGAATATATCTCACGCCTGTTTGGACGGGAGCTATATGCCCGGGATTGTAATTGCCCCATCCCGAAAGCTGTCCCTTCAACAGCAAGGTATCCCCGGGCTCATAAAACTGAGCCTTTACACAACCTGCCATGGCTAAAAAACAAACTATCAGGATGACATCATTCTTCATTACTTGCTTCTTGGCAATAAACCGTAAAACATAAAATTCATGGCCTCCATGATCAACTCCTGTGGATCATTATAATGGCTTAGTAATTGCTCATCGCTTACCATTTGAATCATCTGGTTGATGTAATTGAGCATGAAAGGAATCTTAATATCTTTTCTTATGAAACCCTGATTTTGGGCATCCCTAAGAAAAGACATAAACAGATCGATGGAATGTTTAGATTGCTCTTCAATATAGTGATGCAAACCCAATTTAGGGTTTTGATAGATATCGCTGATAAACTCCCTACTTATATCTTTTGTTCCCTCTATTTTAAGTATCAGCATTTGTTGTATCTTGTCTTCAAATGACAAATTGCTATCCATAATGTCCCTAAAACGATCCATCGATTTTTCCACTTCGGATTTTAGAACAGCCAGGGCCAGATCGGGCTTATTGGCATAGTATTTATAAAGCGTCATCTTGCTTACTTCTGCGGCCTGACTGATCTCCTCCATGGTAACACGGCTCACCCCGTGCTTCCAAAACAGCTCCCTGGCAGCATTTAAAATATCTTTTTGCTTTTTAGTGTATTTCTTTTTCATACAAAATATACTTTAAACCAAACAATGTACAAATATAGTAATTTTATACTAATATCGTCTACTTTTATGAAATAAGTTTGATATGCTTTTTAACATAAACCTGTTCTAATCTATTTATTCTTCTGATTTTCAATAAGAAAACCTACTCATTCAAATAGGTTCAATATTAAAAAAAATGCCGGTTGAGCACCGGCATCTTTTTCATATCAGGTTTAATTATTTCTTTAATAATCTTCGTGTATGCATAACCCCATCCTCATTTCGAAAGATAAGCAGGTAAACCCCGGCTTGCAATTGCCCGGTGGGTATGGCGATTTTCCCGGAACCATCTAATGTCTGAGTCAAAATCGTTTGACCTATAATATTCAGCAACTTAAGCTCAACTACCTGCTGTGGATAATTAACCCGCAGGGTTGTTCCAAATGGATTCGGGTAGACCTCGAGGGCCGACCAGGAAAACTCCTGTACATTTGTCGCCTCCGTAAAGTTGGCGGTAACACTGATATCAGCCGTAACATTCTCGTCGGTTCGCGGATTATCAGCACTGCCGTCGCTCCAGGCTACAAATACATAACCGTCATCTGCAAGGGCTTCTACCTCTTCTCCAATGCTACCGTGCGTTACAAGTTGCGTATCATCTCCGGAAATCGTACCATGATCCCCTGCAACATAAGTTAAAGAATAAGTATTGATTTCAAAATTAGCCGTTACTGTAATGTCGGCAGTTACATTTTCATCGGTGCGTGGATTCTCCGTCCCACCATCGCTCCAGTCCACAAAATGATAGCCAGTAGCCGGAGAAGCAGTTACTTCCGCCCCATCAGCTCCGTATTCCACCTCCTGCGGACTGGTACCTGTAATAGAACCATGGTCACCGGCTGTATAGGTTAAAGTGTAAGTGTTGATGGCAAAGTTGGCGGTAACGGTAATATCCCCGGTTACGGCTAAATCGGTACGCGGATTATCGGTGCTGCCATCGCTCCAGTCCACAAAGTGATAACCGGTATTGGGAATCGCTTCCACAGCTGCACCATCGCTTCCATGCTCCACATCTTGCGATAAAGTACCGCTAAGTGTACCGTTTGCACCAGCTGTATAGCTTAAAGTATACACATTAATTGCAAAACCGGCTGTAACGGCCACATCTTCCATCACGGCCAGGTCGGTTCGTGGATTGTCCGTGCTGCCATCGCTCCATTCTACAAAATGATAACCTTCATCCGGAACAGCCTCCACTGCTGTTCCATCTTCACCCTCATACACATATTGTGGTGTTGTTCCGCTAATGCTTCCATTGGCTGTTGTCTCGTAAGTAAGCGTTTGAAATTCCCAGCTAAAAAGTGGATACCCATCATTCAGACTGCCTGCAAAAGCCCAAACATCCTCTGTTGCTGCATCGTCATTGGAGGTTCCTGTGAAATCCCAGGCATTGGAAAGACCTGAGGTAGCCAAATCGGTATAGGTGGCCAGTGCTTTCATTTCAGCAGTAGTCTTTCCGGTTCCGCCCACACTAGTGGCTTGTCCCGAAGTCTCGGTATCCCAGAAGCAATCAGTATTGGTGGAACTGCTTTCATTTGCAGAAAACCCATAGACAAAGTTATTTCCAGAGACACTCCCTGTGCAATAAGATTTGTATATCTCTCCAGAGTTATTATCCCCTGCAAAGCCTGCACACCAGATATCGCCTGTAACCTCTGCCCGGGAATAGCAATTTTCAATGTATCCTCCAGAGCTATTGTATCCCGTAAAACCGCCCACCTGGTTGTTGCCGGTAACGCTGCCAACGCTAAATGAGTTCTTGATGAAAGCACCGGAGGAAAAATTATCGCCTACAAAACCACCAATCTTATCGACTCCATTTACAGTAGTATTTGCGAAAGAGTGGGAAATATTCCCTCTGTTTCTTCCACAGAATCCACCCAGGTAGTCCTCGCCTGTTATTGTCACCTGAACCGTACAGCTGTCCATAACAGCATCAGAACCGGCAGATCCTACCATGCCCCCCACATAACTTTTTCCAGTTATTGCTGCATTCTCCAGGTAAGTCTTTTCAATGGTTCCTGCATCCGTATATCCAAAAAATCCCACATAATTCAGGGTAGGTCTGTCTATTGCCAATCCGCTTATGGTATGGCGATGACCATTGTATGAACCATAAAAACAAATATCGACATTTCCCACCGGGCTATACCCTTTACCACCATTCCAGGTACTTGTTTCGGAGGCATCAATATCTGCTGTTTGGATCCAGTACGTATTACCCCATTCGGTTGTACTGTGCGACATCCAAAAAAGGTCTGCCAAACTGGCAATTTGATAGGGATTTCCCTCCGTTCCTTCACCTGCTGGGCCATCCGTTGCAATGATGGTTAGCTCATTACTATATGACGTACCATCATCATTGGTGGCATAAGCCCGGATGTAATAGGTGGTGTTAGCTGAGAGCCCAGTAATGTATGAATCATAGGTGCCAGCGGAGGGAACTCCATCTTCGGTCTTTGAATCAGAGACGGTGGGTGTTCCCGTGGTATTCCAGCAAACTCCATGTTGCGTGGCGTTAGGAATTCCCATTATGGTAACATTTGCGTTGGCTGTTGC
>CAYVSF010000090.1:0-8810 GCA_964453775.1 uncultured Bacteroidales bacterium | reverse complement strand
AATCGCTCATAGAATCCTTCACTATTTTCCAGTTTCAGGTCTGGTGCCGTATTGCCAATTAAATTAGGCCTTAATTTGGAAACGTGTGTCTCCAGTTTTTGATGCATTTCTTCTCCCAGCCAGTCTACGCGTTTAGTTAAATAGTAATTATCTGCAATATGCACAACTACTTTATCCATACCCATAATGTTGCTTTTTTGGGCGTTGTCAAAGAAATGGTTGAGCAGGTAACGAAACATTTCCTGGTTATCCTGGGTTGCAGCAAGGGTCTTATCAATATACTTGATCAATGTATCCGGATGCTGCATGAGAATTTTATTAAAGAATTGATTTAACTTGTTTGGTAGGACTGGCGTACGTAAAACTCTGCTGTCACTGAAATCTACATAATCGAAATAATGATTTTTGTTATAATTATAGGCTTTAAACCATTGAATAGAATCTCTGTTTTCGGCACTCTCCGGTATGTCAAAATCGGGCACTTCCGGGGTATACATTGCCCCTATAATTGTTCCTACCATTGAATTGGGCTGCTCTTTTAAGATCTTTTTCCATTTGTCCCGAATTGTGGCGTTGACCGCATCCAATTCATTACTGATAATTTGAGCTGAATCATTCTTTGGATCCATGCTTTGAAGTCTTTTGGATAGCTCGTTGGCTTTCATCTTTTCTTCCATCATAAAAAGCTGGTAGGCATGAAAATCTTCATTTTCTTTAGAACCCTTAATTTTCATCCTTCGAACGAAATCGTCCATACTTGTAGATATTTCAAACACCTGATCTTCACCCACCAGGATTTCGAAGAATTTTTTACTTGGCAGCACAACCAGGTAAACTCCCTGCGGAAGAAGACTGTCTCCTTTTATTACAGCTTTACCTTGTTCAAGCTTTAAGGTGTCATCAAGGTATTGCCTTTCCCCGTAATAATGAGCAAGGTAAATCTCTTCTGCCTTTGTATTTTTTATTTCAATTTTAATTTCATGCTGCTGGGCAGAAATGGATCCTGTTAGTAAAATAGCTAGTGTTATTAAAATTAAATTTTTCATTCTGATATTCTTTTGTTATTTCTCGATGAATTGAAAAGCAAATGTATTAATTTTTCGATATTTTTCGTATTGCTGTAGTTTTTTGAAAGCAATTCATTTCGCATACTCATTTCTTTTTCTCCAAACGGGATTTGCATATAATTGTTTATGGAATTGATATATTCTTCCGGTTCTTCACATACAATACATAGTTTATCAAGTTCTGTGCCATTAAGCATGGTTGGGTTTACAATGCAATGGCGCCCGTTAAACAGCGCCTGTAAAAGTTTTAATTTTATCCCCGTTGGCTGGAAGGTGGGCAGGAGATGAATATGGGCATCCTGTATTAAGTTTTGCATGTGTTCTTCGGATGGGTCAGCTACCAGACTAACATGTGAAAACCTTTTTGTTTTTTCCTTTAGTGTATGGGGAGGATTCTTCCCAGCAATTATTGTGTGTGTAGATATGAAGGGAAGAATATTATCCAGTAAAAATTGAATGCTTTTCAGATTTTCTGCTACCGATAGATTTCCCTGATAAAGAAGGTATTTGCCCATGCCTGTTTTTGGCTTAAATCTGCTGTTGGGGTGAAATGGTGGAATCCACATCGTTTCACCATACTGACTAAAATAGTCTGCATCTGATTTTGAAATAGCTGCAATCGGAATATTATTTAAAATGTGTTCATACTTGCGCAACTTTTTCTCTTCCAAATGATAATAAAGTTTGTTGATCAGGGTTTTTTCTGATTTTTTTAAGTGGTGATAATAGGCATGCTCAACGTTATGAGTTCGAACAACTACTTTTTTTACGCTGCTGACTTCCTGCAGGTGATAGGTGCTGTGTATCCCTTCGAAAAGGACAGGTGCATCATCTTCCAGTAGATTATTTAAGAGCTTAGAACTTCTTCTGCTTTGAACAATATAGGGCTTCTTGCTGAGTTGGGATTGAAACCCTGTTTTCCGGGGGTAGGTATTTACGGCCTGACATACTTCATGCAGATCGGTGCTGATATCACGTCCGTATTGAAATGCATGCAAAATGGGCGCTATCCCAGCCTCTTTTAGTGCTTTTAGTTTATAGAAGACATCAATAATTCCTCCATAATTGGGTGGATATGGAAGGTTAAATGCGACTATATGAACGTGCTTTGGTTTCATGATTCGGAAAATTAAAAAAAAGAATGAAATTAATGCAGCATTCATCTAAAAATTAAGTCTTTTTAACACAAAAGCTTGTAACGAATACAGCCTCTCACCGTCATACTTATAAATGATTTGAAACTAAGATACAGGAGATCCAATTATGAAACGGCTACGGAAATTTACTTTAGTGATGCTTTTGGTGCTTGTGGGTAGCTTCGCCACAATAGGCCAAACAGCGAGCAGTCAAAAATCGACTGAAAATGAACGGTCCCTCCTCACCATTAAAATGGTTAGTACACTTTCTGAATATTTAAACCAGCAGTTTTACGAGAACAATAAAACTGATGATCATGAACTAATAGGCAGGAATTGGATGAAAAGTAAAAACTATCTCGTTTTTAATGAAGATGAATCCATGAGTTTAATCGATCAAACCACTGAAGAAAGCAGCGAAATGATGCTGGAAAGTTGGATGATTGATATGGAAGCATGGAAAGTAGAAGCCGCATCTGTCATGGAAATTCGAGAGAATCAATCCCTGGAAGACTGGATGATGGATATAGATTTTTGGAAACTGGACGAGCCCATACTTCAGGGTAAAGTTGAAGATTGGATGGCCAATCCGGACTTTTGGGATGTTAAATTGAATAAAGATTAGTTTTTGAGCCTTGAGTAAAGGTGTTTTTTAGGGGTTAATTTAGGTGCAGCCGGCATTTGCCGGCTGCTTTTGTAAATTTGTTTAATTTTTATTGAAATATTTTAAACAAAATACTATTTAGAATGTTTCTAAATTAAACAAATTGCTTATATTTGCAACATCAAAAAAATGATAATTTTTTAAATACATTAAAACAGTAATAATTATGAAAGCTTTATATTTAATCGGATCTTACGTATTTGCAGCAACCCTGATATTTGGAAATAGTTTCAGCGTACAGGCAAAGAGTAGTGTTGAAAACAACCTGATCGGAGAGGGTGAATGCACCGATTGCCCGGCAGCAATGCAGGAAATGCAACAAACTTCGATGCAGCAAATGCAGTTGGAGAATTGGATGATCAATGAAAACTTCTGGACACTTGAAGTTGATGCAACACAGAATGATTATGCCCCGGAGCAGGAAGAGCATTTGGAAGCCTGGATGGTAGAAGAAAACTTTCTTGGTTTTTTTGGGGAGCATGAGAAGGAACAAGGTATAGAACCCTGGATGATAGATGCAGAGTTTTGGCAAATTTCTACAGAATCATATGTGGACATGCCTGAACAAAAAAACTATCAGCCTCTGGAAAATTGGATGGTCGATAAGGGCTTCTGGACCTTATAAAATAAATGATACAACGACACAACAGCATTTTTAATTTCGACTAAATGAAGCACCCTTTCCGGGGTGCTTTTTTTGTTTATCCATATACATAAAATACTGCTTATTTTTTCTCGCATTATAGGCGGAATGTTTATCTTTGTTCGCTAAAATCTAAGAATTTTCATCAGAAGCAAAATGAATATAGAATTACAGTTGAAGAGTAGTGTGCAAAAGGCATTTGAAGAGATTTACGGGGAGTCGCCTGAGTTGGAAATGATACAGGTGCAGAAAACCCGTAGAGAGTTTGAAGGCGATTTTACAATTGTCGTTTTCCCACTGTTAAAATTTTCTAAAAAACCCCCGGAACAAACGGCTGATGCGATAGGGAATTATCTGAAGGAGCATGTGAATGAGATTGCTGCATATAATGTAGTTAAAGGATTTTTGAATCTTGTGATTAGCTGTAATTTTTGGGTTCAATATTTAAACCGCCTACTGAATGAGAATTCGGTGGGTGTTGCTAAAAAGTCCAATCCAAATACGGTGATGGTGGAATTTTCTTCGCCCAATACCAATAAGCCTCTGCATCTGGGCCATATCAGAAATAATTTACTTGGTTACAGTGTGTCGAAGATAATTGAAGCTGCAGGCGATAAGGTAGTAAAGGTAAACCTTGTGAACGACCGGGGAATTCATATTTGCAAATCTATGTTGGCCTGGGAAAAATGGGGCAATGGTGAAACACCAGAGAGTACAGGAAAAAAGGGTGATCACCTGGTTGGCGATTATTATGTGCGTTTTGATCGGGAATATAAGAAACAGATAGAGTCTTTGGTTAATGAGGGAATGCAAGAAGATGAGGCTAAAAATGAAGCTGCCCTGATTAAGGAAGCCAGAGAAATGTTGAAAAAATGGGAAGCGGGCGACGGGAAAGTCAATGCCTTGTGGACGAAGATGAACGACTGGGTTTACCAGGGATTTGATGAAACTTACAAAAGGATGGGGGTTGCCTTTGATAAAACCTACCACGAGTCGGAAACCTATAAACTTGGTAAGGAAATTGTTCTGAATGGACTTGAAAAGGGCATTCTTTTTACCAAAGATGATGGATCGGTGTGGGCCGATTTAACCGAAGTGGGCCTTGATGAGAAGTTGCTTTTGCGCGCCGATGGTACGTCGGTCTATATGACACAGGATATCGGAACAGCCATTCAACGATTTGAGCAGTTTGCCATCGATAAAATGATATACGTGGTTGGGAATGAGCAGAATTATCATTTCCAGGTACTAGGGATTATCCTTGATATGCTTGGATATTCCTGGTCGGAGCAGCTGCATCATCTGTCTTATGGGATGGTGGAATTGCCCGAAGGTAAAATGAAATCGCGGGAAGGAAAAGTGGTGGATGCAGATGACCTGATGGATGAAATGATTGCCACAGCCACCGTTATGTCTGAGGAGTTGGGTAAGCTTGATGACTATAAGAAAGAGAAGAAAGCTGAAATCATTCGAATGATAGGGCTGGGAGCACTAAAGTATTTTATTTTAAAAGTGGATCCCAAAAAGACGATGACATTCAACCCGAAAGAATCTGTCGATTTTAATGGTAATACGGGACCGTTTATCCAGTATACTTATGCACGGATTCAGTCGGTAAAAAGAAAGGCGAATGAAAAGGGTTTGCAGGTATTGCCTGCCATAAATGAGAATGTAAAATTGAATACCAAAGAATTGCAGTTGGTAAAGATGATTCATCAACTGCCCGAAGTACTTCATGAAGCAGCTGAAAATCTGACACCTGCCATGCTGGCTAATTATTCTTATGATTTGGCTAAAGAATACAACCAGTTTTATCATGATAATCCGATTGTTGCAGAATCTGATGTTCATGTACGTAATCTGCGCTACCACTTATCTGATTTAGTGGGCAGATGCCTTGAATACTCAATGGGTTTGTTGGGAATAGAAATGCCGGAACGGATGTAATTTTAGGCAGACAAAACTTATTTTGTTAATTTTGTAAAGAAAAATACGCAACATTATGTTTGATAATTTAACAGAACGATTAGAGCAGTCCTTTAAAATGCTAAAAGGACAGGGGAAAATTTCAGAAATTAACGTTGCTGAAACACTGAAAGATGTACGTCGGGCACTTTTGGATGCCGACGTTAACTATAAGATCGCTAAAAGTTTTACGGATACAGTAAAGGAGAAAGCCCTTGGACAGAAGGTGGTTTCAGCTGTAAAACCCGGACAATTGATGGTGAAAATTGTCCATGACGAGCTGGCCAGTCTTATGGGAGGGGAAGCCGAAGGTCTAAATCTGCAGGGCAATCCCACTGTTATTCTGATTGCCGGACTTCAAGGTTCCGGTAAAACGACTTTTTTCCGGGAAACTGGCAAACTATTTGAAGTCTAAAAAATCTAAAAACCCGTTACTGGTTGCCGGTGACGTCTACCGTCCTGCCGCGATTGATCAGTTAAAGGTTTTAGGTGAACAAATTGGCGTTCCCGTTTACTCTGAAGAAGAAAACAAGAATCCTGTAAAGATTGCCAAAGCGGCCATCAAAAAGGCAAAACAAGAAGGCAATAACCTTGTAATCATTGATACTGCCGGTCGATTAGCTATCGATGAGGAGATGATGAATGAAATTGCAGCGATTAAAAAAGCGGTGGATCCACAAGAGATTTTATTTGTAGTGGATGCCATGACCGGTCAGGATGCTGTGAATACAGCCAAAGAGTTTAATGAACGCCTTGATTATAATGGAGTTGTACTCACCAAAATGGATGGTGATACCCGTGGTGGTGCTGCCTTGTCTATTAAATCGGTGGTTCAAAAACCAATTAAGTTCATTTCTGCAGGTGAAAAGATGGATGCACTGGATGTGTTCTATCCGGACAGAATGGCTGATCGTATCCTGGGAATGGGAGATATCGTTTCCCTGGTGGAAAAGGCACAGGAGCAATACGATGCTGATGAGGCGAGGAAACTGAACAAGAAAATTGCCAAAAACCAGTTCGATTTTAACGACTTTATTAATCAAATCGGACAAATCAAAAAAATGGGTAACATTAAAGATTTGGCCGGAATGATCCCGGGAATGGGGAAGATGCTGAAAAAAGTGGATATTGATGATGATGCCTTTAAAGGTATTGAGGCGATAATACAATCTATGACCCCCGAAGAGCGATCCGAACCTAAACTAATTAATGGCAGCAGAAAGCGCAGAATAGCTAATGGTAGCGGCAATACGGTTCAGGAAGTTAATCGCCTGATTAAACAATTTGATGAGACTAAAAAGATGATGCGCACGATGAAATCAGGAAAAGGAATGGCCGGAATGATGAAAGGTATGCAAGGTGGAATGCCAAAAATGTAATTGAAAACAAAAACAAAAGCATATGGAACTTATCGACGGAAAAAAAATCTCCAATGAAATAAAAGAGGAAATAGCCTCGGAAGTGGAAAAACTTAAAAAGTCTGGAGGTAAAACACCCCATCTTGCAGCTATTCTTGTAGGACACGATGGCGCCAGTGAAACCTATGTGGGACATAAAGAAAAGGCCTGTGCAAAAGTAGGGTTCGATTCAACAGTTATTCGCATGGAAGATGACATTAGTGAAGAGGAGCTTTTGACAAAAGTAAAAGAGATCAATGCGGATGATTCTATTGACGGACTAATTGTGCAACTCCCATTGCCAGATCATATTTCGGAGCAAAAAGTGATTGAAACGATCGATCCGAAAAAGGATGTGGACGGTTTTCACCCCGTGAATGTGGGACGCATGGTCATTGGCCTACCGGCTTATTTGCCCGCAACACCGGCAGGTATTCTTGAACTTATCCGTCGCTACAAAATAGAAACAGAAGGAAAGCATGTAGTTGTTATTGGGCGTAGTAATATTGTGGGAAAACCTGTAAGCATAATGCTTGGACAGAAATCTTATCCCGGAAATGCTACCGTTACATTAACCCACAGCAGAACTAAAAATTTGAAAGAGGTAGCTGCTTCTGCAGATATCCTTATTGCCGCTCTCGGAAAACCTGAATTCCTCAAAGCTGATATGGTGAAAGAAGGAGCTGTGGTGATAGATGTGGGAACAACCCGGATAAAATCCGACAAAACCAAATCGGGTTGGAAGTTAAAGGGAGATGTGCTTTTTGATGAAGTGGCCGAAAAGACTTCCTATATAACCCCGGTTCCTGGCGGTGTTGGCCCGATGACAATTGTATCACTCCTTCAAAATACCTTAAAAGCTGCAAAAAAGGAAATCTATTAGTGTATTCTAAATGTATTTTAAAGCTTGTTAAATTATTTTGACAAGCTTTTTTTTAACCCAAAATGAGCGATTCTAGCTTACAATAAAGAAAATGTATGCCTTTTACCTTAGCTATTCGCTGAAAACCGGCAATTTCTAAATCGGGGTTAAGCCTAAGTAAAGCACTTTTTCACTACGTTCAAGCCGCTCAACTTAGGTTTTAAAAACCGGGAAAATATATTTTTCTTGTTCATCAGTATGTATTTTGATTTTTTTTTGAGAACTTTCCACAATAAAAGAAGTTTTGTTATGAAAATAAACGCAGGAATATTGGTCTTTCTGCTCCTTCTGCTTACTTTGAATGCTTGCAGGGACGACGATGCAGCCTTGCTTAATCAAAGTCTGTGGACTAGTGCCAACGCACTTCAGATCCCCTACCATATCAGGCAAAATACCTTAAAGCAGGGGAATTTATTGATGAATTCATCTTTTGAATCGGGCCGATTGTTCTATGAAAATGGAAAAGTTCGCTCTTTTAATCTGGATGGTTGGAAACGTATTGGGAATCATGTAGAGTGGGTGAACACTCAGATGAAATCATACGCTGGGAATGAGGCTTTTGATGGTATTCATGCCATAAAGGTGCACCGCAACCTGGCTCATGAAACAGAACAGTCGGGAGATGGGATTGAAAGTAACTTCATAAAAGTTATTCCCGGTAAATATGAGCTTCGAATGATGCTGAGGCTTGAGAATATCCTGCCCAATAAAAATCGTTTGGGAACGAAAACCTATGATGCAGTGAGTATTGAACTGCACTATTTTGATAAAAACAAACTTCCTGTGGAAGGAAAAATGTATAATCCCAAAACCGGAAAATATATCGACAATTCGTTTAAAGCACTCTCTCTTGCTAATTTTTGGGAAATAGAGGAGCTGCCCTGGAGCGAAATTATTGGTCAAAGCTGTTATGAGCAAATTATTGAAGGTGATGTTCCTGCTGAAACCCGCTACATCAAGGTATTTATAGGATTAAAAGGGACAGGTACCCTGTGGGTCGACCAGATAGACCTTCC
>CAYVSF010000089.1:0-8837 GCA_964453775.1 uncultured Bacteroidales bacterium | reverse complement strand
TTGCACAGCAATCTTTGAGCACAAATAGCTCCCCCAGCTCAGGTTCAGAAATGATTCACGTTTTAGTATCTTTCGATCTTTGATGATCTCTTCTGCGCTAACAGTGAGTCCAATAAATAATGCAACAATCACCGACATGAAGATAAAAACAGGCAGGTTGCTGTTGTCCCTGAGGGTATATCCTACGGTATTACTTGCACCTACATTATAATATCGCACGATGTATGCTAATAGAAATGCAAGCAATGGGGCTTCAAGCAAATTGATGACCATGTATTGTGTGTTGGCCAATTTGCTTAATATATCACGCTTTACGAATACCAAAAACTGCTTGATTTTATTGGGTATCTTAAAGGATATTTCGGGGAGTTGTTTCTTGGGTTGTGAAAGCTTTACTTCACGCTGAAGTTCATGTCTTTGCTCTTCTTCTTTTAGTTTTTTCTTGTTTTTCAGATAGTTATCATGCCATTCGGGTGGGGCTATTTTCCTACTGTTGGTAAAGTTTCCAAATTCGTCTACTACTTTTGTTTCGATGATATTGAATATTTGCTCTGGATTTACATTACCACAGCAATGGCATTCACTTTCATTCCAATTGGCATGCTGAATACTTGATTTAAAATAAATAATGGAATCAATGGGATCGCCATCATAAATAAGATATCCTCCATTATCTAAAATCAATAATTTATCAAACATTTTAAAGATGTCTGAAGAGGGTTGGTGAATAACCACAAATACCAATTTCCCTTTCAGCGTCAATTCTTTTAAGAGGTCAAGAATGTTTTCCGAGTCTCTCGAAGATAAACCGGAGGTAGGTTCATCAAGAAATAGCACTGCCGGTTCACGAATAAGCTCCAGTGCAATATTCAGTCTTTTTCTTTGTCCACCGCTTATCTTCTTATTCAGTGGATTTCCAACTACCATGTCTTTAATTTCCAAAAGTCCCAGGTTCTCTAAAACATCGAGTACCGTTTCTTCCAGTTCTTCCTCATTATAATTATCAAAGCAGAGTTTGGCGTTATAGTAAAGATTTTGGTATACTGTGAGTTCCTCTATTAACAAGTCATCTTGTGAAACATGTCCTATAAGTCCTTCTATTTCCTCTGAATCTTCGTGTATATTGATATCATTGATCAGGATTTCTCCTTTTGTAGGAGGGTAGGTTCCATTTAGAACGTTGAGGAGTGTTGATTTTCCCGCACCACTGGCCCCCATAATGCCAACCAGTTTCCCGGACTCCTCCCTGAAATTCATCTTTCGAAGCCCTATCTGTCCGGCTCTGAAATGGTACTCAATGTTTTTTGCCTCAAATACAATTCGGGATTTTATTTTATCAATATTAAATTGCCCAATAATATCTCCATAATAAATAGGTTTGATTTTGGGGTTACGGATAGAAGCTCCGTTGGTTAGTATATTGATCTTATCTTTCTCCAGCAACTGACCATTCAAATACAATTCTGATTCCCCAATATACTTAATGAAATAAATATTGGAGGAGGCTACCTCTAATACTCTTAGCTGCCCTTTAAGGGCTGGCGAGAAAATATGATGGGTCTCTTTATGAGGTAACTCCTGCTGATTATCGATTAAGAGAAGGTTCTTTGTATCGGGAAGTTCATCATAGTTGAGGAATACAAAGTTCCGCATCAGCTTAAATTCCTCTTTCGGTATGTGAAAGGTATCTGAAACAGTGGTAATAAAGGCCATCTCCTGCTCTGTTATCTCACCACCCGATTTAATAAACTCCAGTAACTGTACTAATACTACATATTTTTGGCGCTGTGAGAGCTCCTCATTAATTTGTGTGCAAATTTTTAACACGCGAACAGAGCTGGATGATGTACGTTTTTTGCGTTTGCTTTTTTCGCTTAATTTTTCCTGGTGGATTTCGTAATAATGATCAAATACTTTTAAATAGTTATTTACAGCCTCCTGATTGAGCTGAGGTTTAAGATAATATTCAACTATGGAGCGTCTGTCGCTGGCATTACTGGAGGGATGAGCAATAATTGCAAATAACTGCATTAAAGCTTTTAATATCTGCTCACTCATATATTATTTTATTAGGATTACTGCAGAAGACTAAATTAAGATTATTTTTCTTTAAAACCAATAAGCAACATTACTTCTGTTGATATTTGTTCCTCTGCATCGATCTCTATCTCTACGATGCAATCCACTGTGGAGGTAAATATAAAATTCCAGAAGGGTGTATTCTGATGATCAGTATTACAAAATAAGCGGTTTTTTTCAGTGTCGTACACCGTTAAAACGAGTGGTCTCTTTTGATAATCAGAACAAGCAATCAATCGATAGTCGCTACCTCCATAAAAAGTCATATGAAAAACGGCCTTGTTGTTTTCATCCAGCTTTGCGATATGCTCTTTGCCATCTGAAACATACCCATCATTCATTAGCGATTCACAAGAAGAAAAGGTATTTTCCTGCCCTTTCATCATGAGGGGAAGAAAAAGAATCAGAATGGTGATGAAAGCTCGAATGCTCATGTTCTAATTAATTATGTTATTTCTTATAGATGAAATTTTATTCGCGATGGTTCTCAGGTGATATTCTGAAATAATCACATTGGATTTACTGTGGATAATGGTTGTTTTTTCTTTTTCTATAAGCTCTGGCTCAGCATAAGAATAGTTGTAAATTATCCCATCATATTCATACGCCAAATCCACTAATCCGTCAATCATTTCAGTATACTCATCCGATTTATAATAATAAGGGGAAAGTATCTCTATCAAATTATCAAGTGGATGTTTTTGCTCGCCTAGACGATTTATAATATTCCTGTTTTCACTTGAAACGGCATGTTGAGAAAGAATGTATAAACTTTCAATCCATCCACCGGCTATAATTAAAGCACCAATTTCTTTTCGGTTATTATCATTCAGATAGGAGTCAAATTTGCGGTAGGTATTGGATAAAAAGTAAAGTAAGGAGTCCTCATTATCGATATTGTTTTCAATTCGGTGTATAAGCTCTTCTTTTAGTGCATTATCGATTCCCAAATCTTCACTCAGGTCCTTAATCGTGCTAAAGTAGGTTATCACCTCAGGGGTCTGATTATACACATTTAAATAGCCTAAATCAGTTCCGTATACTCCGATGTTTAATGCTTTGTTAAAATTGGTTGTGTAATGCGATGCGTTTTCAGCAGGGTTAAGCAGTACCTTATTAAAACTTAAATCACTTGCTTTGATGTAAGATGTAGCCTGATAAGGAGATGGTAATGTAAACAGGGTATGGTCATATTTTACAATAACTGTACTTGTGTCAAGTACAGCTTTTTGCTTATCCTTCGAGGCTTGCTGTTTTTCCCGGGGTTGACACCCGATAAGGAGAATTATAAGAATATTTAGGATAGTTATTTTATTAATCATTTGACTAGCAGTTGATTGAGTGCTGTTTGCTTTTGCTTTCCTCAAAGATAGTAAAATATTTGTGACCTTACAGACTGTATTTCTTCAATTTTAGAACTGTTCATCAGGGCTAAAGGTATAAAAAATGATTGTATTAATGAATAAGCGTTTCACGCAAACTTAAATTTTACATATTCAGCATTTTTAAAATTTTAATAGCTGGTTTATCGTAATAATAGCCTTTATAGATAGATATAAAAAAGAAATTAAATTGTTTTTGCTACATTTGAAGAAACTAAAAAACGATAACATGTTACAGAGATTTTTAATGTATACTGCTTCTGTATTGTTTTTATGCACTAGTCTTGCAAATGCACAGGAGAAGCAACTTACCATTGATGATGCTGTTATTGGGCAATGGACAAATTTGCGGCCTGCTACTTTGAACCTGATTCAATGGATACCAGCAACCAATGATTTTTCTTATATCGCAGATAACCAGTTGATAAAGTCCGGTCCGGAAATAGTCAATCCTGAAACTATCATTGATCTTTCTACTTTGAATGTACTCCTGGAGAATAAAAAGATCAATAAGGTAAATTGGTTTCCACAAGTTGAATGGATAGAAACAGAAAAATTCGCTCTAAGGCATGATAATAAGTGGATAGTGGTTAATCTGACAGAAGAAAAAGTCGATCGAATAGTGCATCTCCCAGCTGAGGCGCAAAATTTCGACCGGAATTCCCACACAAATTCCTTTGCCTATACGATTGATAACAATCTATTCTTTATAGATTCCAATGGCAATATCACGCAAGTAACAGATGAAGAGAACCCGGAAATTGTCTATGGGCAGGAGGTTCATCGAAGAGAATTTGGAATCAATTCAGGTACCTTCTGGTCGCCCGAAGGCGATAAACTGGCATTCTACCGTAAGGATGAAAGCATGGTAAGCAATTATCCACTGGTTGATATCACCACCAGGATTGCCAAACTGCAACAGGAAAAGTACCCTATGGCAGGCATGAAGAGTCATCATGTAAGCCTGGGCATATATCATGTGAGTTCGGGGGAAATCTTATATGTTAAAACAGCTACGCCCAAAGAACAATATCTTACAAATATAGCATGGAACCCTAAGGGAACAGCTATTTATATTGCTCTGCTTAACCGGGAGCAAAATCATATGAAATTGAATAAGTATAATGCTGAAACCGGTGAGTTGATAGCAACACTCTTTGAAGAGAAAACTGATCGTTATGTGGAACCATTGCACCCGCCCTTATTTATAAACGATAGTGAAGATTTTTTATGGCAAAGTCGTAAAGATGGATACAACCACATCTATTTTTTTAACAGTGATGATGAATCATTAAAGCAATTGACAAAGGGGAGCTTTGAGGTTACACGGCTTATCGATGTAAAGGATAAGATGATTTATTATGAAAGCACTGAAAAGAGTCCGTTGGAGAGACACATATACAGCCTGCATATGGAAACCGGCAAAAAACTTTGCTACACTAAAAATCCGGGAATCCATCAGGCAGTCATTAGTGATGATGCCAGGTACCTGATTGACCAGTGGTCGAATACGGATACACCTAAAAGAGTCGATTTAATTGCAACAAAAAATGTTGAAGTGGTGAGTACATTGCTCAATGCTGAGAACCCACTGGCAGAATATGATATGCCGGAAATGGAAATTAATACGGTAAAAGCAGATGATGGCAAGACAGAATTGTACTATCGTCTTATCAAACCCACCAATTTTGATCCCAACAAAAAATACCCGGCCATCATTTATGTTTATGGAGGTCCGCATGCACAACTGATAACAAATTCATGGCTGGGAGGTGCCCGGATGTGGCAATATTACATGGCACAGAAAGGCTATGTTATGCTTACACTCGATAACCGTGGTTCTTCAAACCGGGGAATGGAATTTGAAAGCATTATCCACAGGCAGCTGGGTGTGAAAGAAATAGCCGATCAAATGAAAGGTGTTGAGGTGCTGGACCAAGTCGGGTATGTGGATATGGATCGCATTGGTGTGCATGGATGGAGCTATGGTGGTTTCATGACTACTTCCCTGATGTTGAAACAGCCCGAAACATTCAAGGTGGGTGTTGCCGGTGGGCCCGTTATTGACTGGAAATATTATGAAATTATGTATGGGGAACGCTATATGGACATGCCCGATGAAAATCCGGAAGGCTATGAAAAAGCAAATCTTAAAAATTATGTCGATCAACTGGAAGGGGATTTATTGCTGATACATGGAGGCGTAGATCCTGTAGTGGTGTGGCAACACAGTCTTAGTTTTGTGCGGGAATGTGTAAAAAAAGGAAAACTGCTGGATTATTTTGTTTATCCCACCCACGAGCATAATGTTAGGGGCAGGGATAGAGTTCACCTGATGCGAAAAGTAACAAAATATTTTGAAGATAATTTGTAAACCTTAATACCGATTGCGAGCAGGGGTCATAGATCCCTGCTTTTTTTGTTTTAACATTCCTTTTGCTCTCTTTTTATCAATAGTTTAGGAGATAATTTTTACTTTTGCATGCTTATGCAAATTTCTCCGATTACATACAAGCAAATTTGGAAGATCGCTTATCCGATTATTCTTGGCAGCATTGTGCAGAATGTAATATCTGTAACGGATACGGCTTTCCTTGGACATGTTGGCGAGATTGCTCTGGGTGCAGCTGCTATAGGTGGGGTTTTCTATCTTACCTTAATCATGCTGGGACTTGGGTTTAGCATTGGAACGCAAATTATCGTAGCCCGAAGGTTTGGAGAACGTAGATTTGGAGAAATCGGAGAAATAGTTGAGCATTCCCACTATTTTTTGCTGTTGCTGGCTTTAATTATATTTCTTCCTGTAAGCAGCCAGTTGGAAGGGATTTTCTCCAGTCTTTTGGAGTCCGAGGAAATACGCGAAGCCTCTGTGGACTATCTGGGGGTTCGGATTTTTGGATTGTTTTTTGCCTTTCTAAATTTTGGGTTCAGGGCATTCTATATAGGGATTGGTAAAACAAAAGTAATTACATGGACCACTGTGTTCATGGCCCTTATTAATGTGTTTTTTGATTATGCCCTTATCTTTGGACAATTTGGGTTTCCTGAAATGGGCATTCGTGGAGCAGCATTGGCTTCTGTTATTGCAGAGAGTGCGGCTCTCGTGTTTTTTATTTTTCATACACGCAAATGGGGGCATCCCAATTTTTTTGGTTTGTTCCAGTTTAAGCGTTTTCGTTTTTCCTTGTTAAGACGCATTTTAAAGGTTTCCTTTCCCATGATGGGACAAAATCTGGTGTCTTTTACCGGTTGGTTCTTTTTCTTCCTTTTTGTGGAGAAGATGGGCGAACGTCCACTGGCGGTGTCTAACATTATTCGAAGCATTTATGTTATTATGCTTATTCCTATCATGGGGTTTGCCTCTGCTACGAATACACTGGTGAGCCAGGCCATGGGCAGGGAAGAACAGTACAACGTGTTTCCAATTGTTGGGAAGGTATTGAAGATTTGTTTGCTAAGCATGGGTGTTATGGTCATGATAATTTTAATTATGCCCTCCCATGTCCTTTCAATTTATACGAATAACCAGGAACTCATTCATGCCGCACTTCCCGTTGTTTATGTTATCAGTGTGAGTTCGTTTACAATTGGAGCAGGTTTTGTTGTTTTTAGCGGCGTAAGCGGTACGGGCAGTACGCAAATTTCTTTTATCATTGAAGCCATCACCATCTTCTTGTATATTGGTGTTACTTACTTTCTTACTCGTATTCCGGGGGCAGAAATACAATATGTGTGGTTGGTGGAGATATTTTATGGTCTTTCTATCACTTTCGCCTCTCTGTTTTATCTTAAATTTGGGAAATGGCAACATCGAATTGTATGATGAGATTATTTCTTGGAATCCTCTTGTTTAAAAACTTCTAATATGGAAAACGGGCCGGCCGTTGGGATCATTTTGCGCAGTTGAAGTTGGCTTTTTTCAAATAATTTCTGATATTCTGCACGTTTCCTTTCTCTTCCACCTTCGCGACTTACCAACATTTGAATATCAAATAGCTTGGCAAAATCATACCTGTTGTTGTTGGGAATTACCGGCTCTATTATAAGTATTCTTCCCCTGGGATCCATAACTTCTCTTATATTCTTTAATAACCGGATGCAATCCTTATCATTTAAGGTGTGAAGAATGTTTTTTAGTAAATACCGATCTCCACCATGTGGTATTTCTTTGAAGAAATCACCGGCAATGGTTTGGACTCTTTTTTTTACATTATAATACTCGAAAATCTTTTCCGAGCCTTGAACGACATGCTGAAAATCAAACAAAATCCCGGTTGGTTTTTTCCACTTATGAAGGATTACAGATAAAAGAACGCCCTGTCCACCTCCAATATCTACTATTTTGGAGCAATTGGAGAAATTGTATGCGGAAATAACAGCATAGCTGGCAAGTTTAGAGGTATTGCTCATTGCTTTGTTATAACGCTCGTTACGTTCTTCATTTTCTTCCAGATGTTGAAATAAATCCTTCCCCAGGATTTTTTTTGCAGCCGGTTCTCCCAATTTTACCGGATAGCTCAATTCTTTAAACAGATCCCAGTTTAAGTCGCTTGTTTGATGCAAAACCATGTATCGCATGGAATCCGGACTATCTACTAATGTGGCTGATAGTTTGGTCTGTTTGAATACTCCAGGTTTGATTTCCCTGAAGACCTCCTGGCTGGCCAGTAGTCTTAGGAGGCGGTACAATGCGTCCGCATTTGAATGGGTCTTTTGTGCCATCTCCTTATAATGCAAGGGGCCTTTTTTTAGGAACTCTGCTATATTTAGTTCTGCTGCTACTCCAATGGCCCGGGAGATATAGAAGCTTTGTACCATCTCGAGTATGGTTACTTTGGGAGAGGTAAAGCGCCTGTAGCCGCGAAGAAGAAAATAACGAAACCTGTTGAAGAGCCGGATAAGACCGGCAGGCGGATAGTGGGGCACGCGTTCTTGTTTTTGCATAACTATTCAGGTTTAACGTAGTTAAAGATATGTAAAACACCCTGTATAATGAATAGGACACTGGCTTTTATTGAACTTTTTAAGGTTATTAGCCCGATAATTGTATTTTTGTATACAGATATTAAACGCTGCACTGCATGTCATTGTCCAAAAAAGAGAAGGTTTATAGCTATGAACTGACAGTTCGTGGAAACGAATTGGATAGTTTCGGTCATGTAAACAATGCTGTTTATCTTAATTACCTGGAACAGGCCCGCTGGGATATTTTACGACGGAAAATGCTGTTGAAAGAGTGGAAAGCGAAAGAATTTTTATTGGCTGTAATTGATTTGCACATTCGATACATGAAAGAGTTGAAGCTTTTTGATGAAATAGTTGTTGAAACTTATCTGGAGAAAACGGAACCTTATTTGGTCTTTCATCAAAAGATAA
>CAYVSF010000088.1:0-8837 GCA_964453775.1 uncultured Bacteroidales bacterium | reverse complement strand
GATTATATTTCCAGCAATTATGAAGCCCTGTCCCGTCTTTATGAAAGGAAAGGAATGATTGCCAGGGCCTTTGATTATTATAAAGAACACAATCGTCTTCAGGATTCCATTTTTAATCAGAAAAAATTGGATGAAATCAATGATTTGGAGGCCCAGTATCAGAAAGTGTTAAAAGAAAAGGAAATCGCCGCACTGGAAAAAGAAAATGCATTTATAGAACAAGAAAAGACCAGACAGCAATCTTTTAAATATGTCTTTATAGCCAGCTCGCTGCTTATTTTAATAGCTGCCCTGGTTATTTTATTTTTATACAATAAACAACAAAAAACGAATAGGGCACTCAATAAATCCATAGAACAGCATAGGGTTACCGCGAAGAAACTGACCCATATCCGTGGTGATTTGGAAGAAATCGTTGAAGAGCGCACCAAAGAGGTGAATCGCGCGAATATGTTGCTGCGTGAAGAGATTGACAAACAACAAAAGGTGGAGAAAGAATTGCGCGCAGCTAAAGAAAAAGCGGAAGAATCAGATCGGTTGAAAACGAACTTCCTGGCAAACATCTCTCATGAGGTAAGAACCCCTATGAACGCGATTGTTGGTTTTTCACAAATGATTCAAATAGAGGGTGTTTCTGCAGACCAAAGGAAAAAATACGGAAATGCCATTGTCGATGGTTGCGATAATCTTCTGCATCTTATTGATACCATAATTGATTATTCAAGCCTCCAATCCGGAGTTATAACTCTTAACAATGAACTTTGCAACCCTGCAGAAATAATTAGTTCCCTTGGAGTTAAGTACAGGAAAGAACTTGAAGCAATAGGAAAAGCCGCTCTAATTGATCTCAATGAGGAAATTGCTGATTATAAATGCTGTTTTAATGGAGATTACAACCGGCTAAAGCAAGCGCTTTCCTATCTACTTGGAAATGCCATTAAATTTACTCCCGAAGGAAGTATCACTTTTGGATATACTTTTCCCAGTGAAAATAATATTCAATTTTTTGTTCGGGATACCGGAATTGGAATTCCCCATGAAAAACAAGATATTATTTACGATCTTTTCAGGCAAATAGAAGAAGGAGCTACGAAAAGTTATGGAGGTGCAGGAATAGGCCTCTCTCTTGCAAAAGTTTTAGTGAATAAAATGATGGGTGATTTATGGGTAGAATCAGAGCCTGGTAAAGGAAGTGTCTTTTACATTAACCTGCCCTGTTCAAAAGCAGGCAATTCGATAGCAAAAAGTCAAGAAATAGATCAATATAACTGGCATGATTACATCATTTTAATTGCCGAAGATATCGATAACAATTTTAAGGTTTTGCAGGAAGCAATTAAACCTACACATGCTACTATTTATCGTGCAGTTAATGGACAGGAGGCCATAAACCTGGTGCTTGAAAAAGAAATAGATCTTGTTTTGATGGATATACAGATGCCTGTGATGGATGGTTTAACAGCCACCCGGAAGATAAAAGCTCTTTTCCCGGATATCCCGGTCATTGGCCAGACTGCTTATTCCTGGATCGTTGACAAAAAAACCTGCAAAGAAGCAGGTTGCACAGATGTGCTATATAAACCATTGTCGATGAGATCTTTGTTGAGTACAATCAATGCTTACCTTCGCAAACCAACTACTTGATTGCTTTTCTGATAGTCGCAAGCTTTTGCAACAAGTTTTCCAACAGATCCAGCTGCAACATATTGGCTCCATCTGATTTTGCTTCTGATGGCCTGGGATGTGTTTCTATGAAAATTCCATCAGCGCCAACTGCTATTCCTGCCTTTGCTATGCTTTCAATTTTTTCGGGTTGCCCACCAGAAACGCCTGATTGTTGATTGGGTTGCTGTAAACTATGGGTAATATCTAAAACAACAGGGTATCCTAAACTTTGCATGATTTCAATATTACGAAAATCTACAACCAGGTCGCCATAACCAAACATGCTTCCACGTTCTGTTAGCATAATGTTTCGATTGCCGCTTTCTTTAACCTTGTCGGCAGCAAATTCCATTGAAGCTCCTGAAAGAAATTGTCCCTTTTTGATATTTACAGCCTTGCCTGTTTGGGCCGCTGCCACCAGGATATCGGTCTGCCGGCATAGAAATGCAGGGATTTGCAGTGCATCAACATATTCTGCCGCTATTGCCGCTTCTTCAGCCGTATGGATATCTGTAATAACAGGAATATCGAATTTGCTTCCAATTTTCTTTAATATTTCCAAAGCCTTTTTATCGCCAATACCCGTGAATGAATCCAGGCGGGAGCGATTGGCCTTACGGTAAGAGGCTTTAAAAATAAAAGGTATGGCATACTTTTCTGATAATGATACGATTTTTTCAGCTATGGGCCAGGCCATCTCCTCATTTTCAATAACACAGGGTCCGGCGATTAGAAAAAATTGATCGTCTTCGGTAAATTTGAGTTTGGGTAGTTTCGGTATCATAGCAATTGCTTTTCAGAACAAATTTAGGTTTTTTTTAATAATCATATTTATTTTTCCACATCTGCCTTAAGCGTTTGACTGTTTCTTCCTCACGTGCATTTTTTTGAGGGGTATAGAGGATGTTATTCTCCAGTCCTTCAGGCATAAAATTCTGGAATGCAAAGTTTCCATCGTAGCTGTGTGCATATTTATATCCTTCTCCATAGCCCATCTTTTTCATCAGTTTTGTTGGAGCATTTCGCAGGTGGAGTGGTACGGGTTTATCTCCGGTGGCTTTTACCAGCTGTTGCGCTTCATTGATGGCCTGGTAGGCCGAATTGCTTTTTGGAGAGTTGGCCAGGTAAATAGCGGCTTCGGAAAGAATTATTCTTGACTCGGGCCATCCTATCATGTTTACCGCCTGGAAGCATTGTGTGGCCATTAAAAGCGCATTGGGGTTAGCCAGTCCTATATCTTCTGCAGCGAGAATTACCAGTCGGCGGGCAATAAATTTGGGTTCCTCGCCACCTTCAATCATCCTGGCCAACCAGTACACAGCCGCATTGGGATCGCTTCCCCGCACCGATTTAATAAATGCAGAAATAATATCATAATGCTGTTCCCCGCCTTTATCATAGAAAGCAATATTCTCTTGCAGAATTTGAGTTACTTTTTTGTTATCGATGACAATTCCTTCTCCGGATTTTTCTTGCAGGGTATTCACCACCAATTCGATAACATTGTATAGTTTTCTTGCATCACCTCCGGAAAAGCGCAGGAGGGCATCTGTTTCTTTTATTTCAATTTGTACCTTTTTAAGCGCACGATCCTCATGAATGGCCATATCAATCAGCTGAAGCAGCTGCTCTTCTTCCAGATGCTTTAGCACATAAACCTGGCATCTACTCAATAAAGGAGAAATCACCTCGAAAGAGGGATTTTCAGTAGTGGCCCCAATAAGGGTGATTATGCCCTGCTCGACGGCAGACAACAGACTATCCTGTTGCGATTTATTGAACCGGTGAATCTCATCGATAAAAAGAATTGGATTGGGGCTGTCAAAAAACTGTTGTTTTTTTGCTTTTTCCAATGTTTCCCGAACATCTTTAACCCCCGAGTGTACAGCACTTAGTGTGAAAAAAGGACGTTGTTGATAATTGGCAATAATCTTTGCCAGTGTGGTTTTTCCCACTCCCGGCGGGCCCCATAAGATAAAAGAGGGAAGCTGCCCCGATTCAATGGCTTTACGCAAAATCGCTCCGGAGCCCACTAAATGCTCCTGTCCGATGTACTGCTCCAGGCTCTTGGGGCGCATTCTCTCGGCAAGGGGTTGATTTATTACGTTTTTCGTCATAATTTGGTGCAATTATTGCTATGTTTCTGCTAAACAAAATAGTATTTAAACTCGTAGAATAAGCAAATTTAATCTTTTGTTAACTGAAAAATGCATTAATCCTGAAAAATGATATGCCTTTTCAGGAGAGGAAGAACGATAACCAGCAATCAGTAAATAATAAATATAACCATTAAAACCTATTCTTATGAAAGCTAAAAGAAGACCTCGCAATTTATCCCTGCTTTTCATATTATTTCTTATCCCTTCCATTGGTTTTACCCAGGTGGATCAGATATCAAAATTTATGGCAGGAGGAGTGAACGATGCAGAACAACTATTTGAAGCCTACATATCGCCCTATGCGAATGCCATTGGCGCCGATTTGAGCGCGGGATGGTACAATACTGCTAAAGTGCATAAGCCGGGAGGTTTTGATATTACTGTAACAGCAAATGTTGCTATTATCCCTGAGAGTGATCAGTCGTTTAATTTAGATGATCTTGATCTAACCGGCATTTACACAGAGTCCATCGCCCCAACAGCTGCCGGCGAGACAAATGCAGGGCCCACCATTACCTATTATCAGGAGAACCCTCTTACCGGTGAAGATGTAGCCATCGCTTCTTTTAATACACCAAAAGGATCGGGCTTGCGTTACACACCTGCACCCATGTTGCAGGCAAGTCTTGGCTTGTTTAAAGGAACAGAAGTGATGGGACGATTTACTCCTGAACTGGAACTGGGCGATGCAGGTACTTTTTCGCTCTGGGGCGTTGGCTTAAAGCATGATGTGAAACAATGGATCCCCGGTTTAAAGAAATTTCCTGTATTGCATATTTCAGTGATGGGCGGATATACCAGTATGTCTTCATCAACAGGATTGTCTATGTTGCCGGAATTTTATAATGATTTCGCAAGCTATATAGAACCTTATAATGCGAACATTTATAGCGGACAGGAAATGGCCATGAACTTTACTTCATACACAGGAAGTATTTTGGTTTCAGCCAATCTGCCGGTGGTTTGTTTTTATGGAGGACTTGGGTTTAGCACTTCGAAAGCCGAATTGAACCTGAATGGTTTATATCCTATTGCTTCTGTCGAAGACGAGGTTTCTGATCCTAATTTCGGACAGGTTGTTGTAAAAGAAGAAGATGCATTGGAAGACCCGTTCAACATGGAAATTAAGAATACAGATGGTTCTACCACAAACCCGAGAATCAATGTGGGGGCACGCTTAAAATTTGCTGTAATCACCCTGCATTTCGATTACACCTATGCGAATTACAGCGTAGCTACAGCTGGTCTGGGAATCACATTCCGTTAATCGATAGAATACAACAAAAAATCCGGAAGAATTTTCACTTCCGGATTTTTTTATACTTCATCTTGTGTTTTAGGACAAAAGGTTTAATCGACTTTATTTAAATCATTTATAGGAATTATTTTTTCTTTTCAAATTCGGTAATATCTGTAGAAATCTTCAATACTTTTTCCGGGTTCCCATTTTCGTCCAGAATTGGAGTATAGGTTTCCACAAAAGTGTAGGTTTTCTCATTAAAAGTAACGCTGGAAGTAACACGTTTTGATTCACCATTCCTTAAATCATTCCAAAACAGGGCATTCTCTTCCAGTTCTTTTTCCGAAAGATCCATGTTATCAGTTTGGTGCGTACCAATAATCTGTTCACGACTAATGCCCACGAGTTGAAGATAGTTGTCGTTGGCGCTAATAATCTTTCCTTCCAGATCGTATTCAATCACCAGATTGGCCTTGTTGAGTGCATCCAAAAGTCCCTGCATCTCATTGCTTCTTCGTGCTGCCTCTTCCTGGGTGGCTTGCAATTCTTCCATATTCTGTCGCATCTCTTCCTCCTGGGCAGCCATTTCTTCACTTTGCTGACGAAATTTTTCCAACAATTGGTTGGTTCTAATATTGATTTTTGTGGTTGATATGGTTGAGGCAATACTTTCACCTACTTCTTCCACAAATTTGATAACGTGTGGTTCAAATTCACCAAATGTGGCTAGTTCTACCACTCCGAAAATCTTTTCATTTACTTTTAATGGTACAATTAATAAGGCATCGGGTGTAGCCTGACCAAGTCCGGAGGTAATGCTTATATAATCTTCAGGCAACTCGGTCATGTAAATGGTCTTTTGCTCTTGCACGCATCGTCCAATCAATCCAACGCCAATATCTACTCTTTTATCGATGTATTTTCTGCGTTCATAGGCATAACAGGCAAGCAGTTCAATGAACTTGTCCTCCTCTTCATCATCATTGATAATGAAAAGACCTCCCTGGTTCCCTTCAATGTATTTTACGAGGTTGCTAATGATATGATAGGCAAATTCTTTCATATCCTCGTTATTCTGACGCAGGATCTCACCAAATTTGGCAAGTCCCTGGGTGGCCCAGTTCTGTTTCTGATCTTCTATTTTTCTGTTTTGTTCTTGTTTTTTGGCCTCTTTCAGGCTTTCACGCATGTCCAGGAGGGATTTACCAAGAATATCCTTATCGCTTAACAGATCAAATTCTTTTTCCAGATTTCCTTTTCCGATTTCCTGTGCAAATACAGCAGTCTTATTAAGGCCATCAATAAGGGTATTCACCGACCTGCCCATCTCACCAATTTCGTCGCCTGTTTTGATTTTCAATTTGCTGGATTCATCAATATCTCCCTCAGCAAGGTTGCTTAGGATTTTTGTGGTTCTTGTTATCGGATGTGCAATACTGTGAGCAATAAACCATATGATTATAGCTATCAAAATGAGACCTGCCACTCCCACCAGAATTGATCTTCTCAACGTTGCTTTTTCTTCCGCCATGATAACCTCAATTGGAACTGCAAAAGCAAACGACCAGGGTGTAGGGGCATCGCCTATATAAACCGGGGCATGCGCAATCCAGTATTCCTTGCCATTCTTCTCTTCAGAATAGAAGAACTCTTCACCTGTTTGTATTTTGCTTAATCTTTCAGTTTGCTCTTCGGCTTTCCCCTGCATAAACTGTCCCACCATTTCTTCGTTGTTATGGGCGACAAACTGTCCATTATACGCTATCATAAATGCATAACTTCCTTCAATCGGATGGATTTGAACAACCAGCTCCTGGAACCTTTCAAGCAGCAAATCAAAGCCTGCTGCACCCACAGCTACATTCCCATCCATAATAGGCATAACAACGCTTGTCTCAAGAACTTCTTCTTCTCCAGCCTGGTATGCGAAGTAATAAGGATCCATAACATATTCAACTTTTTTGTCAAGTATATCATAGTAAGCTCCTTTTGTAAAGCCTGGTATGGTATCTAAAACCTCTTCTTTGTACTTAATTTGTCCGCCTAAACGATAATAAGTCATTCGTTTTCTACCATGATCTTTGTCCCATTCCGGCCAGATAGCATCCAGCTGCCAGTTATACCAGGTGGATAAAAAGTTGGGGTTTTCTTCCAATACGTGCAGGAGCATTTCTTTGTAGGTGTCGTCCCAATCGTTTCTGTCAATTTTTTCATATCCCATACTTACCTGGGCAAGAGCTTTAGCCATATTCATGTCAACACTCAGGTCTTTGGCCGTATAATTGGCGTACTCTCGAGCATAGGTACTGGTAAGTTCCCTGGCATTTTTATTCGAAATATCATTTAGTTTGAAACTGATATATCCGAGAGCCATGGCATAAATAATAGAAGATGCAAGCAGGATATAAAGAAGCATCTTCGTTTTGATTTTCATCTTCCTCTTTAGTTTCATATGTAAGACCGGTTTGGTTCGTCTTTATTTGCTTAATTTTCCCCTAGTGATGGAGAGATACTTGAATAGTGCTAAAAGTAAAAAAAAAATATGATATTAAAAATTATCCGTTGCCTGAAAATGTCAACAGTTAGATGGTTGAGTTTTTACAAACCATCCATCTAAAAGAATCAAGATTAGTCGATAAGTAAGGTGAAATTATTAACAAACTAACTTAAATATTAATTACAACTAAGCTAAATAAAACAATATATGATATTTATTGTAATATGTCTCTTTACTTTGTTACAGAGGCATAATTTTTGTAGTCAATTAGATTTAATTACTATTCTGGAAGGATTTTTTGGCATGATTGGGAAAGCTTAATTATGGCTGTTAAAACAAGAAAGTTGATTATTTAAAATTACTTTCTTTATTTTGTTCCGGATTATAAACTAAAATCATTAGCTATGAAATTACTAGAGGGTAAAACAGCATTAGTAACAGGAGCTGCCCGTGGTATAGGGAAAGCGATAGCCATGAAGCTTGCAGAAAATGGGGCAAATATCGCCTTTACAGATCTTGCCATTAATGATGCTGCAAAAGAGCTTGAAAAAGAACTTAGTACAATAGGTATAAAAGCAAAAGGATATGCCTCGGATGCCAGTAATTTTGGTGATACCGAAAAAGTTGTAAATGAGATCGTCAAGGAATTTGGAACGGTAGAAATTCTTGTAAATAATGCCGGAATAACCCAGGATACCTTGTTAATGAGAATGAATGAAGAGCAATGGGATAAGGTTATCAATGTCAACTTGAAATCCGTTTTTAACTTTACCAAGGCTATACAGCGTTTTATGCTCAAGCAAAGAGAAGGTTCTATCATCAATATGAGTTCAGTGGTTGGGGTAAGTGGAAATGCCGGCCAGTCCAATTATTCTGCTTCCAAGGCAGGAATTCTCGGATTCACAAAATCTGTAGCAAAAGAGTTGGGTAGTAGAAATATCCGTTGTAATGCGATTGCCCCTGGTTTTATTATAACAGATATGACAGGTGCCTTACCGGAAGATGTTAGAAAGGACTGGGAAAGCAAAATTCCATTACGCAGAGGTGGTACGCCGGAAGATGTGGCGAAAACAAGCTTGTTTTTAGCGTCTGATTTAGCCTCTTACATTACAGGACAGGTAATTAATGTTTGCGGTGGAATGCAAACCTAAATCGTATTTGTAGCTCTCTTTCGGTAAAGAAAGAGAGCTATTGCATCCCGCAGTAAAATAATAGATTATATGAAAAACAAAGGTAAAATTAAATGGCTGTTTATTTTTATAGTTATTAGCGGGAT
>CAYVSF010000087.1:0-8861 GCA_964453775.1 uncultured Bacteroidales bacterium | reverse complement strand
CAATTGGAAAAGTTAAATCAAAAAAACTTCATAAGCGGTAAAAAAAAGCTGTCGGGAAGCGACAGCTTTTTAAGTTTAATTTGTTTTGAACTTGTACTCAACGCTGGAAAGCTCTTTATTCGCTTTTACTATTTTTTCTTTGAGCCCTTCTTTATGTTTTTCTACTTTTTCGGCAATTTTATTGTCTCCTGTAGCAATCATCTGTGCTGCAAGGATTCCAGCGTTTTGAGCGCCGTTAATTCCCACAGTGGCTACGGGAATTCCAGGGGGCATTTGAACGATTGACAACAATGCATCCAGGCCATCTAATGATGCTTTTATGGGAACACCAATAACAGGAATCGGGGTCATGGCCGCTATTACACCGGGTAAGTGAGCTGCCATTCCTGCCCCTGCTATAATTACTTTAATCCCATTAGATTTGGCATTTTTTGCAAACTTTTCCACTTCCCCGGGAGTACGGTGAGCAGATAAAGCATTCATTTCGAATGGAATCTGCATTTCATCTAAAATTTTTGCAGCTTTTTCCATCACCGGAAGATCCGAAGTGCTCCCCATGATAATACTTACAATTGCATTCATAATACTTGTGTGTTTTTATATATTTAATATACTCAGTACCCAAAGAATTTGTATTTTCGCAAGATAAATAAAATAGCAAAAGCAAAGTAAATTTTTTAAACAGAAAGCCATGAGCTTTTGTTTATTCATATTTATTAAAAGCGAATAGGCAACATGTTTTTATAGGGAATAAGATAACTGTTAACATAGGAAACACAAGGATTATGCAGCAAATACAACTTAAGGATAAAAAATTTAATATATCTATTTCAGCCGAAGAAATTCAGAAGGCCGTAAAAGCAATTGCGAACAAGATTAATGAAGATTTCAAAGAAAATAGGGCCCCTGTATTTGTGAGTATATTGAATGGGAGCTTTATGTTTACAGCCGATTTATTAAAGTTAATTGAATCGCAATGTGAAATTACCTTTCTAAAGCTGGCCTCTTATGAAGGAACTGGTTCATCAGGCAATGTGAAGCGGCTTATTGGATTGAATGAGAGTCTCCAGGGGAGAAATGTTATTGTGCTGGAGGATATTGTTGATACGGGAATTACCCTTGAACAAATCATAAAAGAGATTAATAAATTTGAACCGGAAAGTATTAAAGTTGCCACTTTACTTTTTAAACCGGAAGCTTATCAAAAAAAGATTGGGCTGGATTATATAGGCATGAAGATTCCAAACCGGTTTATTGTTGGATATGGTTTGGATTATGACGGTGTGGGACGCAACTTTCCCAATATTTATGCCCTTGCAGGTGAATAAAGTATTTTCACATATTTAATTTGGACATCAATAAAGAAACTTCATGCAAGCTTATTTGATTTTTGGTCCTCCAGGATCGGGAAAAGGAACGCAAGCAGAAATGCTGGCCAAGGAAAAGGAATTGAAGCATTTGTCCACCGGGGAACTATTGCGCCGGGAAATTCAGAAAGGAACAAAGCTTGGTGAAGAAGCAGCAAGATTAATTGATAAGGGAAATCTTGTATCTGATGAAATGGCTCTTAATTTGATTAATAAAAGCTATGAAGATTTCAAGGAAAAGAAAGGTATCATTTTGGATGGATTTCCAAGGACATTAAGCCAGGTTACTATTCTGGATGAATGGTTAAAGGAACGGACCATAAAGCTTCAGAAACTGATTTATTTGGACATTCCTGATGAAGAGGTGACAGGCAGAATTATGAAGCGGGCAGCTCTGGAGGATAGGAAGGATGATTCCGAAGCTGCAATTATTCATAGGCGGATAAAGATATATCATCAGGAAACGGCTCCGGTACTTGATTTTTATAAGAAGAGAAATGTATTTGTACATGTAAATGGAACAGGAAGCATAGAAGAAGTTTTTAAAAAAGTATGTGCTTCCATATAGTTTAGCTTAAGCAGGAGGTTTTTATGGCTCAATCGAATTTTGTGGATTATGTAAAGATCTTTCTTCGGTCCGGGAAAGGAGGGGCAGGATCTGTTCATTTTCGCAGAGAGAAATTTATTCCAAAAGGTGGGCCTGATGGTGGAGATGGAGGCGAGGGCGGATCTATTATTCTGAAAGGGAATGCACAATTATGGACTTTACTCCATCTAAAATATCAGAAGCATATTTTTGCAGAACATGGTGGCCCGGGAATGGGTGCTCAAAAGTTTGGGGCCGATGGGGAAGATGTAATTGTAGAGGTGCCCCTGGGAACTGTTGCGAAAGATGCAGAAAGTGGCGAGGTGATCTTTGAGATAACAGAGGATCAGGAAGAAAAAGTGCTTCTTAAAGGGGGAAGAGGAGGTCTTGGAAATGCACATTTCAAGTCATCTACGAACCAAACCCCACGTTACGCCCAGCCTGGTGAAGATTTCCAGGAAGGTTGGTTTATACTGGAATTGAAAGTGCTTGCAGATGTGGGATTGGTGGGTTTCCCCAATGCCGGGAAATCTACACTTCTGTCGGTAGTTTCAGCAGCAAAGCCGAAAATAGCCGACTATCCCTTTACTACGCTTGTTCCAAATTTAGGAATTGTTTCCTACCGCGATCAACGTTCGTTCATTCTTGCTGACATCCCCGGTATTATTGAAGGAGCACATGAAGGGAAAGGGCTTGGATTACGTTTTCTAAGACATATCGAACGAAACTCCATGTTGCTTTTTATGGTTCCTGCCGATAGCGACGATATCCATAAAGAATACAAAACATTGTTAAGCGAGCTTGAAAAGTATAATCCGGAGTTATTGGACAAAGGAAGAATATTGGCAATTTCAAAATCAGATATGCTGGATGATGAATTAAAAGCTGAAATCAGTAAAGATCTTCCTGTTATTCCTTATTGTTTTATATCCTCAGTTGCCCAGGAGGGTTTAACAAAACTGAAAGACATGATTTGGGAACATATACACAACTAATTATGATAGAAACACTAATAAACTGGGACATTCAATTCTTTTTATGGCTTAATAGTTTCCACAGCCCTTTCTGGGATACCGTAATGTATTATATCAGCGAGAAAGAAACCTGGTATCCGCTTTATCTACTCATTATTATTTATCTTTTTATTCAACAGCGATGGAAAGCTTTTATCAGTCTTGTTTTTATTGCTGCCTGTGTAACAATGACCGATCAGGGTTCCGTGCAACTTTTTAAGGAAGTTTTCCAACGGCTTCGCCCCTGCCATAATCCGGATATTAATGACATGGTTCATATTGTAAGGGATAAATGCGGAGGACTTTATGGCTTTGTTTCTTCCCATGCTGCAAATACCTTTGGGGTGGCATTTTTTTTAGCCTTTATACTAAAAAAGAGGTGGTTTAGTATTTCTATTTTGATTTGGGCAACCCTTGTTTCTTACAGCAGAATATACCTGGGCGTTCATTACCCGCTTGATATTCTGGGCGGTGCTATGCTTGGTGCTGTTGTGGCCAGTATCTTGTATCTTTTACATCAAGTTTTGTATCAGAAATTTGGTTTGAATCGCTGAACAATTTACCACCGATTGCGTTTCAATAATTTCATGTATTAATCTCGATCCTATGCTTTGTATTAAACACGAAGAAACCAGCCCGTATTTCAATCTGGCTGCCGAAGAATATGTATTGCAAAATTTTAAAGGAAATTGTTTTATGTTATGGAGGAACAGACCTTCCATAATAGTGGGGAAGCATCAAAATACGCTTGCCGAAATAAACCTAGACTATGTCAAAGAAAAAAACATTGATGTGGTGAGAAGATTATCGGGAGGTGGTGCAGTTTTTCATGATTTGGGAAACCTGAACTTCACCTTTATTAAAAATGTGCATCAGGATGGGAACCTGGTTGATTTTCATAAATACACCAAACCTATTATTGATGTTTTAAGGTTGATGGAAATTGACGCTCGTTTTGAGGGGCGGAATGATATTATGATTGATGGTAAGAAAATTAGCGGAAATGCCGAACATGTATATAAAAGACGCGTACTTCATCATGGAACACTTTTATTTTCTGCCATTATGAGTGATCTGTCAAAGGCATTAAAGGTGAACCCATTGAAATACCAGGATAAAGGAGTGAAATCGGTGCGTAGCAGAGTAACAAATATCTCCGAATACTTGAAGGAAAAGATGAATGTAACCGAATTTCGGGATCATATATTTGATTATATCATCAAAACACATGATGATGCAGAACTTTATACTTTTACTGATGAGGATAAGCGTAAAATTATAAAGCTGCAGGAAGAAAAGTACAATACCTGGGACTGGAACTTTGGATATTCTCCCAAATACAATTTTGAAAAGCTGGTAAAAACCAATGGCGGACATATCGAATTTCACATGAATGTAGAGAAGGGCTATATTCATGATCTAAAGATATATGGGGACTACTTTAATTCCAGGGATACATCCGAAATAGAGGCTTTGCTGTCGGGAGTAAAGCATGAAGAAGATCAAATTATGGAAAAATTATCTGAGCTGCCTTTTCATGAATATTTTCATGGTATTAAAGCTGAAGAATTTATTTCCGGAATGTTCTGATAATAAGAACTTATAAATATGTTGTTAGTTGTATAGGCAGGATGTTGTATTGACATCCTGCCTTTTTCTTTGTATCTTTCTTAAAAAGTGCGATTCTTTCTACCTCTCTCAAAATTTACTAACTGCAATTTCAGAATTCTAATTTAAAATATAACAGCTATGAAGCGTATGATAAAACAAATATTTGTCCTGCTTCTTTTGTCAGGTCTTGTGGCTTGTACCTCATCTTCTGAACAGAAAAGCGATAAAAGCGAAGGACAAAAGCAACACAGTTTGCTGAATAACTATGAAGAAGTAACGCTTTCTCCCAACCTCTCTGGCTTAACTGCAAATCAAAAAAAAATGATTCCTTTATTAATTGATGCTGCTAAGATAATTGATGAGTTGTACTGGCTGCAAACATGTGGTAGGAAGGCAGAAATGAAAAACAAAGTTAAAGACGAGGATTTATTGGCATACGCTCGGATCAATTATGGCCCCTGGGACAGGTTAAATAATAATAAGCCTTTTATTGACGGGTTTAATAATAAACCTGCCGGTGCAAATTTTTACCCCTCAGATATGACCTATGAGGAATTTGAAGAATTTAATGATCCCCAAAAGTATAATTCATATACTCTGATTCGCAGAAATGAAGTTGGTGGTTTACAGAGCATCCCTTATCATCAGGCTTACCGTTCAAAACTGGAAAAAGTTTCTGAACTGTTAAGCCAGGCCGCAGAACTGGCAGATAATGAAGATTTTGCAAATTATCTAGAACTTCAGGCTGCAGCATTGCTGGTTGATGATTATTATCGAAGTATGGTAACCTGGATGAAGAATGAGGATGCTATTCTGGATATACTTATTGGACCAATTGACGACGAGGAAGATGATTTATTCTGGACCAAAAAGACCTATCAATCTATGATTTTGCTTAAAGATAAAGAAGCTACTGCAGATCTTGAACGTTATAGTTTGCTTTTACCATACCTGCAAAAAAACCTTCCTATTGATGAAGAATTCCTGAATGAACCACCAGAAGAGCTTTCAAATATCATGGTTTATAACCTGATCTATTGTTCAGGATACTGGAATGTAGCCAGCAAGCTTATAACATTAAGCATGCCCAAAGATATTCAGGTGGAACAAGAAGTGGGCAGCCGGAAATTGCAGTTTAAAAATGTAATGGAAGCTAAGTTCGAAAAAATACTCAAACCATTAGGTGAAGTTGTAATTGACGAATCGCAGCAGAAGCATATTACTTTTAATGCATTTTTTGAGAATACTATGTTTTTTGAGATTGGCAGCGTCCTTGGTCTAAGCAAAACCTTCGATGGAGAAATGAGCATTCGTCATGCATTAAAAGACCATCACACTAGTATTCTGTTTACTAAGAATGATATTCTTAGCCTCTTTATTATAACGAAGTTGTATGATATGGGCGAGTTGAACGAAGGCGATTTGATGGACAATTACGTTACATATATGGCCAATTTGTTCCGTTCAATTCGTTTTGGGGTTTCAAATGATCAGGCATTGTCCAATGTCATCGTTTTTTATTATTTCCAGGAAAAAGAAGCTTTTACCAGAAACGAAAAAACCGAACGGTATATGGTGAATAAAGAAAATATGAGGAAGGCCATGAATGATATGGCGAGAGAGCTACTGCTTATTCAGGGCGAAGGTAATTATGAAGAAGCGGTCAAATTGGTAGAAGAAAAAGGCTATATACGGGATGAGTTACTGAATGATTTGTATAGAATCCAACATGAAAGTATACCTAAAGACGTTGCATTTAATCAGGGGGTTGAGGTATTGGAACTCTAATGTATCACACACAGCGTCTATGCAGAAAACCCTGTCAATTTTGACAGGGTTTTTATTAATCCTCTTGTTCTTCTTTTTCTTCTTTAGGAGGTGGGGTGTAGCTATAGGCAACTCCTTCTACCCTGTAACTGGGGGGTTCTCCGAATCCACCTATGGATTCCTCTTTCGTTACCAATACAATAATACCTCCCATGTTTGCAGCTCTTTTTTGCATTCTAATAGTAGCGCTCTTTTTTGCGGATTTCGCACTTCGACTGCCGGCTGAGGATTGACCTTTTACTGTGCCTAAAGCATATAGCCCTTTCACATCTTTTTTGCGATCTGTAACGATGACTGTTTTCCAGTCGCCGGCATCAATGGTCATGATAAGCGGAGAATTAAATACTTCTATTCTGCCGTTGCTAAAATGAATTTTTTGAATGTCTTTTCGTGCTACTTTTTCCATTTTATCTTTTTCAGCATCATAATACATGACCGAACCTGAACTGATATTTCTAACTTCTACAATCAGTTTTCTTCTTCCCAATAGAAATATAGTGTCAAGTTTTGATTCTTCTTCCTGCCCAAGAAGTGGGATACTTAAAAGTATTGCAAATGCTACTGTAACTATTCTTTTGATCATCATTATCTGTTTTTTTGATCGCATTTTGATTCTGCGAAATTAACAAGTTAATTAATAAATATCAAAAAATATACCAGTTCTGAAATTATATCATTTAATTTTTACGATAGTATGGAATATCCATAGTGGAATAATTAAAAAAAATGAACATTGGATAAATGAATTTGCTATTTTTGATGTGGTGAAAAAAATACCAGGAATAGTATTATCTTTGTTTTTATGGATATTGGTATTGGTATCTGTTCTTATCCTTTTTCCAGTATTTGTTCTTGTTTGGGCGTTAACAGCGTCATTCGATCCACCATTAAAAATATTGCACGCTTTCTCAGGACTTTGGGCTTCTCTTTACTACTATCTAAACCCCTTCTGGAAAATTGAAATTAGAGGAAGAGAACATTTGCCGGATAAAGACCCCTGCGTATATGTGGCAAATCATCAATCTTATGAGGATATTCTGGCTTTGTATACCATTTTCAAACAGTATAAATGGGTTTCAAAAGCTGAAATTTTCAAACTTCCTGTTTTTGGCTGGATCATGTATTTTAATCGATACATAAAGCTGGAAAGAGGAAGCAAAAAAGGTGTTTTTAGAATGTTGAAGACGGCGCGGGATTATTTGGAGAAAGATTCATCCATCATGATTTTTCCCGAAGGAACAAGAACACCTGACGGGGAGATAAAACGTTTTAAGACCGGAGCTTTCTTTTTGGCTCTAGATAAAAATGTTCCTATTGTCCCTATTGTTTTGTATGGTACATCTGGACGCTTAATTGAAAAAAATGCAATGATAAAAGGTGCACACCGAGTGATTCTTCAAATACTTCCTTCGTTCAATCCTTCTTCTCAAAGCTACCGTGATGAAAAAGAATTTGCAGAACTGGTGCGTGAAGAGATGAAAAATGCCTTGCAAAAATTAAAAGAATGAATAAAAATCAAATGGGAAGAAAAACATACTATCAGGAGCGACAAGATCATTTCATCAATTTGAAAGCAGGATATGTTAAAAAATATAAGCTTTTGTCATGGTTGCGCTTAGCTTTCTTTGTATTGATAATTCTTAGCTTCGTTTATCATGAAGCGCTCGCTAGGTTGTTTTTTCCTGTGCTGTTTATTTTAGTTTTATTTTTTATAGGACTGATAATAAGATATATAAGCCTAAAGAAGAAGATTGAAAGCATAAAGGCCTACATCCATGTTAACAAGACAGAGTTAAGGGTGCTGGACTGGGACTTTCAACATTTAGATACGGGAGAGGAGTTCTTTAACCCGGATCATGTTTATAGTTATGATTTGGATATTTTTGGGGAAGGTTCTGTTTTTCAATACATCAACCGCACGAACACGAACGAAGGACATAGGCAATTGGCAAAATGGTTACAGGAACCTTCAAACCAAAAAGAAGAGATTATTGAACGCCAGGAATCAGTTAAAGAGTTAAGTGCCAGGCCGAATAATCTTCAGGATTTTTTGAGTCTTTTTATCAATGATGATGGAAAAGAGATTCAATCCCTGAAAGCTTGGCTCCATAAATCAGATCAACTTCCCATGTTGCTGAATCTTCTCAGTTTTGTTTTTCCCCTGACGGGCTTTCTCATTTTTATAAGCGTTCTCATTTTTCAGTTACCGCTTAGTTTATTTGTTTTTTGGATCATTTTTCAGTTATCAATTGTTGGAGTTTACAGCAAAAAAGTGAATTATTCCCATCAGCAGCTGAGCAATAGTTACAAACTGCTCAAAAAGTACAGCAGAATTTTTGAATTTTTAAGTCGTCAAGAATATCAGTGTGGTTATTTAAAAAGGATTCAACAATTGCTTTATATGGAAAACTTCAGTGCAGGAAAAGCATTGAAAAAACTAAGTTTTATAGTAGATGC
>CAYVSF010000086.1:0-8861 GCA_964453775.1 uncultured Bacteroidales bacterium | reverse complement strand
ATTCCCACACTTTCAACATGGGAACCATCATACTGCGTTACCAGGAGGTTAGAGTCTTTGGAGGTGCAAACCGGCAAATATTCAACCAGGTCCTCCCGGCTAATTATAATACCACAAGCATGCAATCCGGTTTGACGTATCGAGCCCTCAAGGGTTTTGGCGTATTTAAGCGTCCTGGTAACTTTGGGTTCGGGTGAACTCAGGGCTTCTTTTAGTTCAGGAACTTCTTTGTATGCCTTGCTTAACTTTGTTCCAGGCTTATCGGGAATTAACTTTGCCAGCCGGTTTGTATCAGGTAGCGGAAGTTTTTCTACTCTTCCTACATCTCGTATGGCCAGTTTGGCAGCCATTGTCCCGAAGGTGATTATGTGCGCTACCCGGTTGTATCCATATTTGTTAACCCCCCAATCCAGTACTTTCTCGCGCCCGTCTTCATCAAAATCGATATCAATATCGGGCATGGAGATCCTGTCGGGGTTTAGGAAACGCTCAAACAGTAAGTTGTATTTAATCGGGTCGATATCTGTAATTTTATTGCAGTAGGCAACAACTGATCCTGCTGCCGAGCCTCTTCCCGGACCAACGGAAACGCCCATCTTCCTCGCTGCATGAAGGAAATCCTGCACGATGAGGAAATAGCCCGGGAACCCCATTCCTTCAATTACAGAAAGTTCAAAATCTATTCGTTCTCTCACCTCGGCGGTAACTTCTTCATAGCGCTCTTTGGCCCCTTCATACGTAAGATGCCTCAGGTAAGCGTCTTCACTTTCGAATCCATCTGGAAGTTCAAATTCCGGCATGATGGGGTCTTTATCCAGCTCATAAAATTCAATCTTATCCACGATTTCCTGGGTGGTTTCAATGGCCTCGGGAACATCTTCAAACAACTTTCTCATCTCCTCCTGCGTTTTGAAATATTCCTGCATGGTATACCTCATCCGTGTGGGATCATCCAGGTCCCTACCCGTATTCAGGCATATAAGTCGATCGTGGGCCTGTGCATCTTCCGCATTAATAAAATGCACATCGTTTGTGGCTATATATTTAATCTTATGTTTTTTCGCTATTCGAATGATAATCTCATTTACCTTCACCTGATTATCATACACATCAGCATCTTTTTGCGGATCTCCGCTTGGATGCCTTTGGAGTTCAAGATAGTAGTCATCTCCAAAAATTTCTTTGTATTCAAGCGCCACTTTCTCCCCGGCTTCTTCCCCATGTTTCATAATAGCTTGCGGTACTTCCCCACCAAGGCAGGCCGAGCATGCAATGATCCCCTCATGATATTCTTCCAGGAGTTTTCGATCTATCCTGGGATTATAGTAGAAGCCATCTATCCAGGCATAAGAGACTAGTTTGGATAAATTTTGATAGCCTTTTTCATTTTTTGCTAAAAGAATAAGATGGTGGCTGTCGCGGGTCTTTTTTTCTTTATGGTCGCCCGCTGTGATGTATATTTCGCATCCAATTATGGGTTTTATATCTTGTTTTTTGGCTTCGTTATGAAATTCTTTCACGCCAAACATATTTCCGTGGTCGGTAATGGTTACTGCAGGCATTCCATCTTCTTTTGCTTTTTTTATAAGCAGAGGAATGTTAGAGGCGCCATCCAGGATAGAATATTGTGTATGGACGTGAAAGTGGGTAAATTTACTCATATACAATGCTTTAACAAATTAAAGAAATCGCTGTCTTTTCATGGTAAAATTACATAAAAGGAGTGTTCTAATCGGTGATGTTGAAAAAAAAATGAATATTTTTACGGCGAATTAAAAGACGGGAGCATAAGTATTTGATCTAATGGAATAAATTGTGTAAAAATGGCTGTATTAATAAATAAAATTATATCTTTGCCGCACAATTTTATGTAGGTTGTTAAATTAAAAATTAAAATTAGAGTATGCCTGTAAAAATTCGATTGACCCGAAGAGGGAGAAAGAAAAGACCTTACTACCACATTGTGGTAGCGGATAGCAGGGCGCCACGAGATGGTAAATTCATTGAAAGCGTAGGAGCATATGATCCTACCACAAATCCTGCTACTATTAAACTGGATTTTGATAGAGCATTAGAATGGATTCAAAAAGGCGCTCAACCTACGGATACATGTAGAGCTATTTTGTCTTACAAAGGTGTTATGATGAAAAAGCACCTGCTGGAAGGTGTTAAAAAAGGCGCCTTAACAGAAGAACAAGCTGAAAGCAAATTCGAAGCCTGGATGAAAGAAAAAGAAGCGAAGATTCAGGCGCAGCGTGACAAGGTTGAAAGTGCAAGAAATGCAGAAGAGAAAGAACGCTTGGAAGCAGAAGCAAAAGTAAACCAGGAACGCGCAGAAGAATTAGCGAAAAGAAATGCTGCAGCTGCAGCCGAAGAAGCAAAAGCTGGAGAGGCAGAAGAAGCAGCTGAAGAAACCAACGCAGGAGAGGCCGCAGAAGAAGCAGCTGAAACTGAAGAAGCTCCAAAAGCAGAGGGCGATGCTCCTGCTGATGAGGATGAAAATACCGATAAAGCAGACGCCTAAGCTATTTTCATAAATGAATAAGGAAGATTATCCTGTTCTTGGAATAATAAGAAAACCAAGCGGAACAAAAGGAGAACTCCTTTTGGATGTAACAGATAGTATTCCTGAAGATTTTAAAAACTGGGAATCAATATTCATCGAAATAGATGGATTGTTGGTTCCCTTTTTTATTGAACATTATTCGATTCGATCGGACAAAACGATTCTCGTTAAGTTTGAGGATATAGATGATAGGGGAGAAGCAGAGAGATTCACAGCCTTTTCAGTGAGTTCTCCTGTACCCCTAGAAGAAAGAGGAGAGAATGGTAATCCTGATCTTATAGGTTTTGAGGTTTATGATCAGGATAATAATTTTCTGGGAGTGGTTGATTTTGTTGAAGACATACCGGGCAACCCTCTTTTACATGTGAAATCGGGTTTGCAGCAAACCACCCTTGTCCCTTTTCACAGCGATATCATTATTGATTTGAATCTTAAAGAAGAAATACTCATACTCACGATTCCCGGGGGCTTGATTGATCTTTAGTAAAATCAATGTCCTTTTCAAAACTGGCAATCGCTTTTCTCCATTTTTTCGGAATTTGAACGGGCTGTCCCTCACCTGCATGGAATGACACCAGTACACCTTCATTTATGGCTTTTACCTCTCCATTGGCGTTGATAACCCGTTGCACCATTGTGATACTTTTGTTACCCATCTTTATTATTTTCGTTTCAACTTTAATGCTTTCTTCCAGCAGAACCGGATGAAGAAATTCAATGCATAGTTTTGCTAAAACCAGTGTGTGCGTTTTCCAGTCAATAGCTTCCGGGAATATTTTTTGGAAGTAATGGGTTCTGGCTAAATCAAAATAGTTTTGATATACCGAGTTGTTCACATGCCCCAGAACATCAATATCATTAAAGCGTATTTGTATGGGTGTATGATGGAAATAATCTAATTCATTGGTCATTGGTAGTTTCTGTTTTCATGTCTAACTCTTCATATACAGAATTATGGCTTTTGAATTCGGGTACAATTACTTTCATCTGTTTTACGATTGCAAAGTTATCATGATTCCTTTGAATGTCTATCAGCTTGGTTATTTGGTTTTTAACATAATGAAAATCGTATTGGCGAACTTTAGCAATCATAATTTTCTCGTGATGTGTCGGAAGGGTATTTTCTTTATCGTTTAGTAATTCTTCGTAGAGTTTTTCTCCCGGGCGAAGTCCTGTAAATTTTATCTGGATGTCCTTTCCAATAGAAAGATTAGACAACTTGATCATTTTTTTGGCCAGTTCCAGTATTTTAACAGATTTACCCATATCAAAGATAAAAATCTCGCCTCCTTTGCTTATTGCACTGGCTTCTATGACCAACTGACAAGCTTCAGGAATCGTCATGAAGTAACGAGTTACATCGGGGTGTGTTACAGTTATCGGACCTCCCTCATCGATTTGCTTTTTAAATCGAAGGATAACCGATCCGTTGGAGCCCAAAACATTGCCAAAACGTGTTGTGATGAAGTTGGTTTTGCTAATTTGATTGAATGCCTGAATATAGATTTCTGCAATTCTTTTTGAAGCGCCCATGACATTTGTTGGATTCACAGCTTTATCAGTTGACACCATGACAAACTGCTCAACTTCATATTCGTTGGAAACATCAGCCATGATTTTTGTACCCAGGATATTGGTTCTTAAGGCTTCGGTGGGATTATTTTCCATCATCGGCACATGTTTATATGCAGCTGCATGGTACACAATGCTGGGGTTGAATGCATCAAAAAGCTTTCGGATTCTATATTCTTCCGAAACACTACCAATGACAATCTCAAAGTTGTAGTAGTTATATTTTTCCTGGAGGTTAAGCTCCATATCGTAGAGTGGAGATTCTGCCTGATCAAAAAGAATGATTTTCTTTGGATTAAATCGTATTAACTGCCTTACGATTTCACCTCCTATAGAGCCTGCAGCGCCTGTTACCAGAATGGTTTTATTCAATAATTTTGCTTTAATTTCTTTAAAATCAAGCAGGATTGGAGGTCTTTCAAGCAAATCATCAATATTTATCTCTTTGATTTGGTTGTAACTAAGTTCACCGTTAATCCAGGTGTTTACATCAGGAACTGTTAGAACACGGATGTTATTTTGCAAACATTTTTCAATAACATCCTGTTTCTCCGCAGAATCTATTTTTTCCTTTGCGATAATACATTTTTCGATGTTGTATCTTTCCGATAAAAGTTCGATATCCTCCGGGTGATAGATAGTAACTCCTTCAAGCGTTTTGCCTATATGTGTGTTTTCCCTGTCGATAAAGGCCAAAACTTTGTGTTTGGAACCTGCATCTCTATCAAGGGTTCTTTTAGCAATAACACCAAACTGGCCTGCTCCATAAATAATAATGTTGCTTTTGTCACGCGTGGGGTTGTGAAGTTCTAAATAAAGGGATTTGGTAACGAGGCGAAAAGTGGATAATAAAAAAACAGTGGTAACAAAATCAATAATTACGATGGAAAAAGGAATTACAAATCGTCCGCTTATGAAGAAGTAGCTAATAACATTGATGATGGTGAAGAAAACACTCCCCGAAAGCCCAACCAGGAAAATTCTTTCAGTATCTTTGGCTCCTGAATATCGTATTATACCTGCGTAAGAACGAAAAACCAAAAAGCTTACAGAACGCACAAACAGAACAAAAGGAATAATAAAATTAAGGCTCTGATAAAAAGGTTGTGGGATAGAGAAGTTAAACCTTAGCAAATAGGCTAGTGATATAGATACCAGGCAGATAATCAAATCAATAAGAAAGACAATCCATCGTGGCGTATATGATTTTGGAAAAACCATTCTTTAATCTTTGACAGGGGTTAAGTGATATTCAAAAGTAATAAAAATTCCTTAGTGGATGAACTCTTTCTTGTGAATGTTCACTCTTGATATGGCTTGAGAGGAAATTAAGTTTAGTTAGGGGCGTATTATTGTAAACAGGCCATCCGGTTCCAGTTTAATTATGCTGCTTGGATTCTCAAGACTGTACTCATCCTGCTTCCAGTTCACCACGTAGTCTACTTTATTAATAAGTTCCTCAGAAATTTCTTCAAAGCTTCTGGGATGTTTATCTCCAGTAAGATTTGCAGATGTAGAAACAATGGGTTTGCGAAAATTTTGTATCAATTTTTGACAAAATTCATCCTGTACGGCCCGTATTCCAATTGTCTTTTCTTTATTCATCAGATTTTCAGCAAGGTTTTTTGCTCCTGAATAAATGATGGTCAAAGGTTTGTCTGCATAGTCAATTAAGTCCCAGGCTAAATCCGGCATTTCATTAACATAAGAGGGGATCATTTCTGGTTTGTCGACAAGTATCAGTAAGCTTTTTTGAGCTTCCCGGGCTTTAATACGGTAAATCTTTTCAACAGCTTCTTTGTTGGTTGCATCGCATCCCAGTCCCCAAACTGTATCAGTAGGGTAGAGAATAACGCCTCCGGATTTTAGTATCTCAATTGTTCTTTTTATTTCTTCTTGCATTTTATTCATGGCTATCCTAATACTTGTTCAACTTCGCTTACCGTGGTGCTAATGTCAAATTTTTCTTCCACCCATTCTCTTGCATTATTACCTAACAGCGAAATTTCCTTATTGTTCCCATAAAGGTTTTCAATTGCATCGGCAAAAGCCTTTACATCGTTCACAGGAGTTAATATTCCGTTGCTTTCATTTTTTATTATTTCCGGGTTGCTGCTTATGTTGAACGCAATTACAGGCTTGTGGCAAGCCATAGCTTCAACGATTACGTACCCGAATCCTTCCCATAAAGAAGGAAGCAAGAAGAGATCTATACTGCACATAAAACTTTTAATATTCTTTTGGAAACCCAAAAAAACAAAGGTTTCATATATATTTTCTCTTATGGTCCTGTTTTTTATTTCTGATTCAAGTTTTCCAGTTCCGGCAATGAGTATTTTAAAAAAAAGATTTCTTTTTTTTAGTTCATGAGCAAGATCAATGAGAAAGTGATGATTTTTTTGTTTTGTAAACCTTCCTGCGGTTCCCAAAATAATCTCCTGTTCTTTTTTTCTGTAAAGCGTTTTTTTCTCCCTTTTATCAAATTTCTTCAAATTTATTCCATTATAAATGACATGGATTTTATTCGGGTTGAATAGATTTGAATTCCTGGCAAGGATAGTATGCTTGGTCATTTCCGAGTTGGCAATGATAGTTGTAATGACATGGCTAAAAAGCCATCTGTTGAGCACAGAGTTTTTAATTGGGATTGCACTTCCCCGTCTATAAATGATTTTGGGCACACCAGCTATTTTAGCAGCAACACCGGCTGCCTTTAAATCTGCAGGAAGATTTAGAATGACAGTTTTTATCTTGTATTTTTTAAAGAAACGGACAAGGGAAAAGATTTTAATGGGGTTTAGAAAACTTATGTTAGATATATTGAAAGGAAGTACCCTCATTCCTTTCTTTCGCAAACGTTTATACAGCTCACCTTTTTTATGAGCCGCAATAACAATGGGATAGTGTTTTTTGCTAAGCCGGGTAGAAATATCGTAGTGCCATTTTTCGCCACCTCCCCAGGCTTTTGTTGAATTAAAGAAACAAACAGTACCTTTACGCATCTTTTTTTAATTGACGTAATTTAGCATATTTAAGAAAACTGGCATGAGCTGAGTTAATGCTTATTACAAAGCCAAAGTAACCATCCATAAATCCTAATTTAAGGAAGTAGTGCTTTAAAAACTTTACAAGCGGGGCAAAGATTATTTTAAGTATGCTCACTTTTTTGTTTTGGGCCCTCATCTCTCTTGCACGAATATCTGAAAATTTGTTCACCTGATCCATATGCTGGCTTATGGTATAGAAAGAATAATGATACAAATCCCCTTTCAGATAAGACTGGGTTGAACCATTTTCCATAATGTATTTATCGTGAGGATTAACGCCACCCCATTTTCCTTTTCTACTGTCCCAAAGGCGAAGTTTTCGATCAGGATACCAACCTGTGTGCCTGATCCATTTTCCGCAATAATTGGTAAGCCGGTTAAAATAGTACCCGTCATGCTCCCAGTTCTTTTTTGCGATTAGGATATTTTTCTTAAGCTCATCCGATAGGGCTTCATCGGCATCCAGAGACAGAATGTGCGGATAAGCAGCCTGTGTGATAGCGTAATTTTTTTGTTGAATATGTCCTTCAAAAGGATGCTCAATGAATTTCACTTTGTATTTTTTACAAATCTCCTCTGTTTTATCTTTCGAAAAAGAATCGACTACAACGATTTCATCGGCTAAGTCTTCAACTGATTGCAGGCAACGTTCAATGTTTTTTTCTTCATTAAAGGTAATAATGACAACAGAAAGTTTAATCATAATTGATGTTTTCGGTTAGTTGTTCAAGCCTTATGCTTTTTGCACATTTAAAATGTCCCTCGGGGCATTTTGCATGGCCATGCAGACCACAAGGTCTGCATTTTAAATCTAAAGATGTTTCTACAACAGTGGAGTTTTCAGATAAGGGACCAAATCCAAAATCTGGAATGGTGGAGCAAAAAACAGCAGTAGTTTGCGCATTCATTGCAGAAGCAATGTGCAAGGGAGCCGAGTCGTTTACAAAGTTCCTGATGGCATTCTTCATCAGTGCTGCTGTCTGCAAAAAGCTGAGTTTGCCTGCCAGGTTAACAATGTTCGAATCCTGGAATTCATCTTTTATTTCATCGCAGGCTTCTTCGTCATTCGGGCCGCCCAAGAGATATACTTTATAATTGGGAATATAATGCCGGATAAGCTCTATCCATTGATCAGCCGGGAATTGTTTTGTAAACCAAACAGATGTTGGGGCAATACAGATATAAGGGTGCAATTTATATTCTGTTACAGCATAGAAATCATTTTTTGAGGGATAAAGCATAGGGCGAACGAATTCATCATCAGTGATATGCTCTATCAGACTGATATTCCGTTCAACTTCGTGCTTACCTGAGCCAATTTCGTGATTGGCACGAAATGAAAATAAAAATGAGAAAGGATTTTTTTTGAATCCAATAGTGTATTGTGCCCTGGAAAAAATAGTAAAAAGGCCTGTGGAGGTAAATCGCTGAAGGTTTATAAGAATGTCGTAGCGCTTTTTTCTTGTTTTTTTAAGGATATTCCAAAGATTTTTGATTTTGTGCGTTTTCTTATCCCAGATGATAAGCTCGTGAATATGAGGATTGTTTTCAAGTAGCGTTTCATTTCCCTTTCGCACCATGACATCAATTTCCAGTCTGGGAAAAAACTTGCCCAATTTTTCAATCAGTGGTGTGGCAAGAATAACATCTCCAATAAAAGCGGTTTGTATGACCAG
>CAYVSF010000085.1:6645-8867 GCA_964453775.1 uncultured Bacteroidales bacterium | reverse complement strand
GCTTCCTCAAAATAACTGGCAGCTTTCTCCTGATTTCCAATCTTTCGATAGTTGATACCCATATTGATGTACAGGCTGGGATCGCCGGGTTGCATTTGTATCGCTTTTTTTAACAAACTTATAGAGGCTTCATACTCTTTGTTAAGCGCCAATGCAACGCTCAAGTCCTTGATGACTCCATAATGATTTGGCCGAAGCTGATAGGCCTTCTTTAAAAAGGATACAGATTTTGAATAATTATAGCGGTGCTGACCGTATAATTTACCCAGTTGATAATTGAGATCAAAACGATTTGGGGCAAAAGCATAGAAAGATTCATAAATCCTGAGGCTATATTCCGGATTGTCAATTTGAGCCAGGATAGATGCTGTGTTGTTGTAAACTGTTGAGTTTTCGGGAGCTTTTTTCAGAACTTCTTTGTAAAAATAAAAAGTAGAGTCGCTTTGTTGTTTAAAGTTGAAATAACCATTACCCATTAAGATGAGCGCATTCACATTTTCAGGATAAATGTCCAGTGCTTTTCTTAAATAGCTGAAGCCTTGTTTTATATATTCCTTTTCTTTGTTTTTTTCTTCTGTTTCTGCTGCTTTTTCGAAAAGCACGCCCCCTGCTGAAGTGTTAGCCTTGGTGCTGTTCTTACTTATTAGAACATCATGTGTAAACAGGGTGAAATTGTCTTTCCAGTCCCTGTTTCTGTCTACGCTTATCCATGCATACACCAGAATAATGAGAACTGTTAAAATTTTTCCTGCATACTGGAGTTTTTTTTGTTGCTTTATCAGACAGCACTTGTAGATCAAATAGGCAATAAGAAGACAAAATCCTATAGATGAGAAGAAAATGAATCGTTCATTCATAAACGAACCCACAGGAAAGAAGATATTCGAAACTATACTCAAGGGAATTAGATAAAACCAGAATATCAGACCTTCTTTTTTTCGCTTAATGAAATAATACAGAGCCATTGAAATAATGGCGACATAGAGGACAAGAGACAAAATCACCGGCCAGCTATTCCATTCCATCAAGGGAATATGGTAAGGATAATAATCGTGCGTGAGTGGAAAAGGAACGATGAGCAATTTTAGGTAAAGCAGTAGCGTAAAAAATATAGTAGCGTATTTTTCAGAGACGCCGGCTTCAACAAAGGGATTGTTTAAAAGTTCAGGACTGCCTTCCCCTCCAAGAGGTCCCACCACCTGATGTCGAATGATAAAATAGACAAAAGCAGACAGGAGCATGGGAAAAATAACCCGGGAGTAATCCCTGATTTTATAGCTTCCTTCATTTTTCTTGCTTACCCACATTACTAATGGAGTAAGCAATAGAAAGGTGGCGCTGTTTTCTTTGGATAATAAACCAAGGAAGAATAAAACTGATCCTATAAATTGCAACCACCTGCTTTTTTGTTGGGTAGATTTTAATAAAAGGATGGAAGCTGATAGGGCAAAAAACAAAGCGAACAATTCATCCCGGCCTTTGATATTGGCAACTATCTCGGTATGTAAGGGATGGGCGAGAAAAAACAGACTCGTAAGTACAGGGATGTTTAAAAATGTCTTTTTTGATGATGGAAAAGCAAAGATCAGCAATAAATAAAGGAAATAGACACAAAAAGCATACAGCAGAATATTGATAAAATGGCTGATGTGTGGCTGAAGTCCCCAAATTTCATATTCCAGTGCAAAACTGGCTATGGAGAGGGGGCGGTAACGTCCTCCCGACACCAATTGCTTCTGTTCTCCAAAAAAACCGGTAAAACTGTCGTGTGTGAAAATATCTTTTATTCCGGATAACCCCTGCTGTGTGAATTCATTTTCTGTTATAACGATACTGTCATCAAGTGCATAATCATGACCTATGGTATTGCCATAGAGGATCATCGCCATGATGAGAATAGCCGGGAAAAGGATTTTTTTTTGATTTTTGGTACTGATCATAAAGCTAAGATACAAATATTCTTATTTTATTCTTTTCATCTTCCTATTGAATTCTTATCTTAGGTAGAAATCAATAGCATGAAAGCTTTACTACTGGATAAAATACAAAAAGTGGATCAAGGCTCTACACCTTTGTATTTGGCAGATATCTCAAAGCCTGAACCCGAAAGTAGAGAGATTCGGATACGTGTTTTGGTCTGTGGTGTATGTCATACCGAACTGGATGAAATAGAAGGAAGAACACCTCCCGGACAGTTTCCTGTAGTGCTGGGGCATCAGGTT
>CAYVSF010000085.1:0-6635 GCA_964453775.1 uncultured Bacteroidales bacterium | reverse complement strand
GGCGCTCATCGTTACAAACAAGGAACAAGGGTGGGTGTGGCCTGGATATTTTCAGCTTGCGGAACATGTGAGTATTGCAGACGTGGAGAAGAAAATTTATGTGCCGATTTTAAGGCTACAGGCAGAGATGCAAATGGAGGCTATGCAGAATATATGGTGATCCCGGAAAGTTTTGCTTATGCTATTCCCGAAAGTCTGGAGGATGGTGCAGCAGCTCCATTACTTTGTGCAGGAGCTATCGGATATCGATCATTGCGACTTACCGGTTTGTCAAATGGTAAAACTTTAGGTCTTACAGGTTTCGGAGCATCAGCGCATCTTGTTCTGAAAGCTGTAAAGCATAAGTACCCGGATACGGAAGTTTTTGTTTTTGCCAGAAATCCAAACGAAAGAAAATTTGCATTGGAACTCGGAGCTAAATGGGCTGGAGATACTGCTGAACAAGCTCCTGAGCTACTTGATGCAATCATTGATACTACACCTGTGTGGAAGCCTTTACTGGAAGCGCTAAAGAATCTCAAACCTGCAGGCAGGCTTGTTATTAATGCTATCAGAAAAGAAGATGTAGATAAAGATGTATTGCTTAAATTGGAGTATGAGAAACATTTGTGGATGGAAAAAGAGATAAAAACTATTGCCAATGTCGCTCGAAGAGATGTTGAAGATCTTCTGGAACTGGCTGGTGAAATGCCGCTGGATCCTGCTTATACAGAGTATCCTATAGAAAAAGCGAACGAAGCGCTGAAAGAATTAAAAGCAGGTAAAATAAGGGGAGCAAAAGTACTCCGGATTGCCTCTTCTGAACAATGAAAGCTTTAAACTGTTTGATTAAATAAACTCATAAAGATTAAAACAACTAAATCATTAAGGCAAATAAAATGAAACGTTCAATTTGGATTATTTTAATTATTCTATTACTGGCTGTTATTAGCCGACCTAATATTGAAGACCACCAGAATAAGATAAACCTGAAATTTAAGGGTGAAAATCCTATCCCCGGAGCACTGGGAGGTGGAAAAGTTTTTTCCAATTTGGTGGAATACCACGATTATTACCTGTTCTCCTATACATCCTTTAGAGACGAAACAGTTTCAATAGGAGCCTTTAAATTAGTAATCGTACTCAAAGATCTTGAAATAGGAATTGAAGCCGAAGCAGAATAATTCCTTTTAGCTGTTAAAACGATACAATATCCTGTGCTGGTACAAATCTCCAGGTTGAATTAAGGGTTTTTTGATCCTGGAAATATTGGGCGCATTGGGAACATATTGTGGTTCAATGCAAAAGCCCCCAAAACGCTGAAAAGGAGCATCTTCGCTATTACTGGGCTCGATTAAATCCTGGCCTGTGTAGAATTGAAATGAGGGATAATCTGTAAAAATCTCCATATTTCTTGTGCCGGCAGCATTCTTAATTTCAGCTATGCGGTAATGCGTATTTTCCTTTTTGGAAAAAGATTTAAAACAATGGTCAAATCCATTATTCGTATTTTCCAGTAATTTTTTGGCCTGTTTTAATTTCGAATCCAGCGTAGAAAGTTGCCTAAAATTAAAACCTTGCTGATTTTTTATTTCTTCGCTTTTCCCAGTGGGAATGCGGTGTTCTTTTACAGGCATGAAATGCCTGGCGTAAAACTTAAACTGATGTTTTTTAATGTCTTTCTCTTTGCCCGGAGCCAGGTTGAAATAGGGATGCATACTTATATTCAGGTAGGTTTGTGAATCTGTTTGTCCCACAATTTCTACAATTAGTATTTTTTCTTGTGTCCAGGTATAACTAACGTACACTTTTACCGCTCCCGGATAGCCACCTTCATCATCAGGACTGGTATAGGACAGCGTTACGTGATTGATCTCATGGTTAATGATTTCTTCCTTCCAGAGTTGAAAGGAAAAACCGGAAGGGCCACCATGAAAATGCTGTTCTCCTTCATTTTTATCCAGGTTGTATTGTTTTTTGTTTAGGGTAAACATGCCTTCATGAATGACGTTTGCCACCCGGCCTATGATTGCTCCCATATAATACTTGTCATCAATATAGCTTTTCCAATGTGGATAGCTTAATATAACATTCTCCAATTTGCCTTTTTTATCAGGTACGACTATAGACGTAAGTCTTGCGCCATAATTGATAAATTGTACATGTGCCCCTGCAGGATCTCCAAGTGTGTATTTTAAAACAGGTTCTCCCTGTATATCGCCTATATAATCCCGATCAACCATAATACATTTTCTTGTTTACAAATTAATCCCAATTCGTTTAAATATTTCTTATGCCAAAAGATACAAATATTTTTCCGATTTACGGGTTTTTTGCATGTGTTTTAAGCCAGAACGATTCCCCGTGTTTATCGCTGAAAACAAGAATACTATTACAATCATAGAAGTTTTATATGGATTATATTACCTTTGGCTTCCTATACTATGGATAAAGGAAAGTTGGATATATTGAAGAGTGAACCCATTGGTAGTTTGCTTTGGCGCTACTTCTGGCCGGCCTTCATAGGGGTGATGGCCAATGCTCTTTATAACATTGTGGATAGAGTTTTTATCGGCCAGTGGATAGGTGCAGAAGCTTTGAGTGGTATTACAGCTGTTTTCCCCGTAATGATTATCATGATGGCTTTTGGCATGCTGGTAGGAATAGGGGGAAGCGTTCAGCTCTCTATTGCTCTTGGAAGGCAGGATTATTCCAAATCGAATAAAGTATTGGGCAATACTGTATTGCTTGTACTTGTAGTATCCATACTTGTTTCTGGTTTGGGGTTTGCTATTAAAGGCCCCATGCTCAGTTGGTTTGGAGCTACCGATGTTACGGTGGGATACGCAAATAACTATTTAAACATTATTTTATGGGGCGTGATTTTTCAAATGTACGGGTTTTCATTGAATAGTTTGATAAGAGCTGAGGGCAATGCCAGAATTGCCATGTATTCCATGCTCATAAGTGCCGGTGTGAATATTCCTTTAGATGCCTTCTTTATTGGTGTGTTGGGTTTGGGTGTGAAAGGAGCTGCATACGCTACAATTATTTCAATGATGATATTGTCTATCTGGGTAAGCTGGCATTTTAGGAGTAAGAGAAGTATAGTAAGATTTACATGGCACACAATGAAACCCGATTGGACAATTATTGCAGCTATACTTGGTGTGGGGTTAGCTCCGTTTTTTATGCAAATTGCGAACAGTATTGTGCAGTCTGTTGTCAACTCACAACTTATCGCCTATGGTGGCGATATTGCAGTGGGCGCTATGGGAATCATTATTAGTGTAACTGTTTTAGTCATCATGACGATTGTGGCCTTAAATATGGCCTCCCAACCTATTATTGGTTATGCTTTCGGAGCAGGAATGACCGAAAGAGTGAAGGAAACAGTGCGCAAAGGGATGATAATCGCTACTATTATTTCAATAGGAAGCTGGTTGGTGATACAGTTAATTCCCGGCCCCCTTATTAGAATATTTAATACCGATAACGAAGAGCTTCTTCGATATGGAATAATTGGCTTTAGGACCTATTTGTTTATGTTGCCCGTTGTTGGCTTTCAAATTATAATAAGCAACTATTTTCAAAGCGTGGGGAAAGCTAAAATAGCTGCTTTTTTAAGCCTTCTACGACAGGTCATTATTCTTTTACCCTTACTTTTTATCCTTCCAAAGGAGTTTGGTCTCAGGGGCATTTGGCTGGCATCACCTATCGCGGATACGGTTGCAGCTATGGTTTCCGGCACTCTGATGTATCTTGAATGGAAACGTTTTCTTAGTAATCAGGCGTCTAAATATGAATAATTATTACTCAAGCCCAATGAATAGAATGCGGAGTATTTCCTCAAACATCTTCTCCAGCTCTTTTCTGGTGATTTTGAGTAACTTTTTTCTTCTTCTTGTTTCCCTATAAATATCGATACCGTGCTTTTGTCTTAACAATTCGTGAAATTGCAAATTGAGCGAATAAAGATAATAAGCAACAGTTTGCTTGTCGAATTTATTGGATATTTGCTTTTTTTTACGGGCTTTTTCTACAATATCCAGGTAGTAATTGAAAATGATATCTTTCAAATTTTCTGCTACTTCCTGCACGTCCGGATGTGTTTCGTGTATGCTATTAAAAAGGATTAAGCTAATAGCAGGGTTTTGGATGTCGTATAAAGCACCTTCAATAAGTAACTCTTTCAGGTGGAGAGAGAAATTGTCTTTCCCCTGAACATTGTATAGATATTGTAATTTTTGCTGGGCTGAATAACTTACAAGATAGGCGTATAAATCTTTTTTATTTTCGAAATACTGATAAATACTGCCTTTGGGAATCTTTGCCTTTTCCGTAATAAGCGTTAAGGAAGCTTTTTGGTAAAACTGCGCAGAAAATTCCAGTAATCCCTGGCGGATTACCCTGTTCCGCTTCTGTTCCGGTAGATTGAAAAATGTTTTTGATGGCATAACTATTAAACTATTCGTTATGATTATTAAAGGATTCTTTCATAAAAACTGAGTCCTTAGTCATTAAACAATCATTGTGGCTTTTTGTTCCTTTTTCTAAAACTAAAAAAGAAAGCTACCCAAAAGATCAATAGAGCAAGAAAAATAGGTACCAGTTTCGTCATATAGATACCAGAAAAATTGATTAATGTAAAATTCGAAGGATTATCACTTTTGATAATTATATGCATCTTTTTACCCATCGGGTAAATCCTGTTTTGAGGCCCGTAAAACTTAATCGTTTTATCGTTATGGTTGAAGCTTATTACAGAATAGTGACTTGCACTGTTGTAGAATGCAGTTTCTGTAATGATGGTTTTATGGTCGATGACTTCTCCTTCAATAATTTCACTGTTCGCTAAATACTTTAAATGTTGTAGCATAGGGCCAATCAACAGTAGCAAACAAACCAAAATAAATATAGACAAGGATATTCGATGGTAATACATCTGATTATTTTACGTAATATTAAGAAAATCAGAACAGAACTTCAAGTTTTGTCAATGAATAATAGCTTATTTTTACTGGTTCTCATTTTGGTAGTTGTAAACAATAAGTTTGATTTCTTCCATAGTGAAATTCCTGTTTTTTTTTATTTTTCCCAAACGTTCGTTTTTTGGTGTATTAGGTGGCAAACCTAATTTATTAATTAGTATTTCTGATGGAATACTGAATTCAGTTTCGATTTCGAAGAATGTCATATATCCTTTTATGTCAATATCTTCCCAGGCTTTTTCTTCGTTGATTTTTCTTGTCTCTTTCCCAGGGGGCTGATGGATTTGGTTGGCAGGTGTTTTGATCTTTTTTTGTTGTTCTTCTGTTTTTTCCTTCAGTGTACCCAAAGATTGCTCCAATTTTTCATCTGCTTTTAGTTCACGGGTATGATATTCTTTATGGATGCCTGTTTGAATGTTGTACTTTATGATAAATGGGAATGCAGCACAAAAAAGGATAATTAACAGGGCTAAGGATACAATTATATACCTTAAGGGTTTTTGGGAAATTGCTTTTTTAGTCATGCAAATAACCCAATTAAAATGTAGAATAATATGCAATATCAGCAATGCCATTAATACAATGCCCAAAACCAGGTGAACATCTCCCCAATCATGTCGATCCATTCCCCAGAAGGTTTGTTCCATGTTGTTTTCATAAATTTCCCATCTTCTACTTCCGGAAACAAGCACATATTTGATCACAAAGCCTATGGAAGCTATGGCAAGCATAGCCAAAAGCATGAGTAGATCAATGAGGTAGTTGAACTTTTGTTTTTTCATAGCCTATTCGACTTGTTGTGTTGAGAAGGATTATCAAAATACTTAAGAAATCACTTTCATATGATGTGCTTTAACAATGATATCATTTTTGTTTACACCAATATCTCTTGCGATAATTTTACATTTTGCTTTCAACAAGAAAAAAACAGGCCTTTTCTCCCTCGATAAACCTTCATAATTGCCCTGCCCTTTACTGATAATCAAATCAGCAGATTTGAAGGTTTCTTTAAATTCCTGGTTACAAAGACTTAGTATAGTCCCCGGAGCTTCAGAACCTGAGGATATAATACGGGCTACTTCATCTAAACCTGAGGCACGCGCATCGTTTATGGTAGCATCGTTAATTACAGGTTTTTCTCGTGTTACATATGTCACCGGTTTATCCATTTCCTCGATGAAAAGTTTGTCAAAAACCGTCTCACCCGCATTGTCACCTATGTATAGTATAGATTTTGCTTTGGATAGAGCAGAAATTAGGATGTCAGCATCATCTATTGCAAAATCCTGTTTCATAATTGTTTCTACATCTCTTTTGATATCAAATTCCTGTTCCACCCCTAAATCGATGACATTACCTGCAATTGCAATTCTAATAGCCGTTTTAAGCGGATTTTTGGACTGTCTTATTTTTTCTTTTAGATAGGGATAGAGCGATTTTGCTTCAGTAATATGCTGCTGTTTATGATTCCAATAGGGGTCTTTCGAACCTGTAATTTCGCTAATCAACTGATAGATTGCTTTGCCTGTTTCAGGAGGTGTCTGATCCAATGAAATATCAGGCAATATGGCAGATGTTTTGTCCATCACTTTTTTTACAATAGCTTCATCATTTGTTATTATTCGTGCTGTTTTCATTGCCTGTTGCAGAAAACATGGATAACAA
>CAYVSF010000084.1:0-8959 GCA_964453775.1 uncultured Bacteroidales bacterium | reverse complement strand
TTTTGTTGAAGTAGAGCGAGAGTTTGGTGCCCAGGGCCGCGCAAAGGAAACCTTCTTTTTGCACGATCAGCTCCCGGTTGCTTTGTGCCATATCGATTGGAATGATGGTGCCCGGGTAAGGGCCGGCAAAGGCAACTTTTCTTTTTCCGCTACCGGTATTGGTAAAGTGCGTCATGAATATTGATTCACCGGTAAGCAGGCGACTACCAGCCGATAAGAGGTTTTTCATAAAACCCTGGTTGGGCGTAGAGCCATCGCCTAATTTGGTGTCGAACTGAATGTCTTCATCCATGTAAACCATGGCACCAGCTTCTGCAATAACCGTTTCCTGCGGATCCAACTCAACCTCTACCAGTTGAATATCATCGCCAATAATTTTGTAATCGATTTCGTGGGCTTGCATTTGCTTAATTTTTATTTTTTTTATTTTGATTCGCTGAACCATTTAATAAGAATTTCTTTGATATCCTCAATGCGAACTGGTTTGGGAAGATAGTCGTTCATACCTCTCTCAAAAGCTTTGTTCTTATCTTCTTCCCTTGCGTTTGCTGTCATAGCCACAATGGGAAGGCTATAGCCCATGGCCCTGATTTCCGCAGTCGCTTCCATCCCGTCCTTCTCAGGCATCATAATGTCCATGAAGATAATATCAAAAATATTTTCTTTCACTTTTTTGATGCAGTCTTCTCCATCCTGCGCAAGAACAATATTGTAGCCCAGGTTTTTAAAAATTGTCTGTGCTACTTTTTGATTGATGATGTTATCTTCGGCAACCAGAATATTGATATCCTTCTTAAGTTTATTGAGTTCCGGCATCTCTTTCTCTTCAAATTCCAGGTTTTGGAAGTTTTCCTGCAAGATTTCAAAAATTTCGGATGCTTCATAAGGCTTAATCAGGTAGTAGTCGACCCCATGCATTTTACACTTAACGTAATTTCCGGGTTTGTCATTCGAGCTTACCATACCGATGACATATTTATCGGAAAGGCCTTTTTGATCGATTCTCTGGGCCATGTTAATTCCGTTAAAATCGGCACTGTCCTTAATCATGACCAGGTGAAAACGTTCCTCCGGATTTTGCAGGGTGTTTTCCAGGGCTGCAATGGGATCATCATCAGGCTTTAGTTCTTTAATTTGTGTTCCAAAATTAGAGAAGGTAAAGCGCAGGGTCGTTTCTTTTTTCGGATCGTTATTGATGATAAGCACTTTCATGTCCTTGTAATCAAGGACGCTTCGCGTATCAATGTTTTTCCTGATTTTTTCATCGGAGTAAACCTGAATGGTAAAAGCAAATTTTGCACCCTTGCTTTCCGGATCTTTGGAGATGGAAGAGGGACTTTCCACCCAAATTTTACCGCCCATCAGCTCCACCAGTTGTTTCGAGATGGTTGTACCCAGGCCTGTCCCGCCAAATTTTCGGGTGGTTGAGCCATCGGCCTGACTAAATGAATTGAAAATTTCGCCCAGTTTTTCTTCCGGTATTCCAATTCCGGTATCTTCAATAGCAACTTGCAGGGTAAGCCTTCTGTCGGCTTTTTTTTCCAGCTGAATGCCCAACACAATTTTACCTTCACTGGTAAATTTGATGGAATTGCCAATCAGATTAGAAATCACTTGTTTTAACCGGAAAGGGTCTCCAATGATGTTATCAGGAACATCTCCATCGACCTGTAAAATGATTTCCAGACCTTTCTTTTTGGCTTTCGGCTCAAAGAGGGCAAGTGTAGCTTTCATCTCTTCCCTTAGTTTAAAAGGGGTTTCTTCGATAATCATCTTACCGGCTTCTATTTTTGAAAAGTCCAGGATATCATTAATAATGGATAGGAGCAGATCCGCCGATTTTTTGATAATGCTAACGGCCTCTTCCTGAGGCGTGTTGAGCTTCTGGTTTTGAAGTGTATCTGCCATGCCAATGATGCCGTTCAACGGGGTTCTGATTTCGTGGCTCATTTTTGCCAGAAACTCCGATTTGGCTTTATTCGCAGCTACTTCCCGTTTCCTGGCTTTCTCGATGGGTGTAATATCAATAAATGCCTCCAAAGAAACTTCTTCTCCCTCCATTTCGAAAGGAATTTCCTTTTTGTAAATGATGACTTCATTGTCGTTATCATCATAGTAGAGATACTGGTTAAGATCATCCCTGAATGAAAAGGATTCATTATCGGTAAAATTTCTTGAAATTAGAAAATGCTCTGGTAGGGTATGGCCTTCAAGCTCCTCAGCATTTTCAATATTAAATATTTTCAAAGCAGTTTGATTCAGGGTTTTCACGGTGCGTTTTTGATTAATCATCATGATCCCAATAGGAAGGAATTCCAGCATGTTTTTAAGGGCAACTTCCGATTTTCGGATACTGTTTTCTTCCCTGTTTTTTCGTTTGATGAAATAAGCAAATGCAATAATAATAAGGATGAGGATGGAGGTGGTCGCAACTGCCATGATGATGGTACTTCTAATTATTGAAGAAAGGATGATTTTTGTTTCAAGGGAAAAGACGATTCCAAAATCATGACTGAGCAAACGGACCGGGTAATAGGCAGAGATAACCCTGTTTTGCTTTTTATTTGCCTTTACGCTGTGCTGAATCGTACCCTTCTCGGCTTCGCCAATATCGCCGGCGATTTTAGTAATCTTTGTAACCGATAAAGAGTCTCTTGAGAGGTTGTTGCTTAATATTTCACCTTCCGGATTCACAATCCATTGCCATTGCGTTGTTCCCAGGTGGTAATTGTTAAAGGTTTCATTCATGAAGTTGAGTAAATTTACCTTGATAACAATGTTCAGCGCCACCTCATTGTCTTTAAAAACCGGCAAGATGAAATTGTAACTTCCATCCCGGTTAAGTGTAACGGCTTCACGTGATAATAATTCCCGTTGCCTTTGCGAAAGGTAATAATCAGAAATAAAATGGTTGGTTTTGTCTTTTAACAGGCTAAAAACATTGTGATTTGGATCGTAAATCCGCATATTTTGAATTAAATCCTGATATTTGAAGTAGAAGAGTTCCAGCTTTTTTATGCGAATATCTTCCATTTCTTTGTCTTCGAAGAAATTAGCCAGATCCGTTGAGAAAACAATGTAGTTGATTTCATTTTCAAATTCATAGCCCGATTGTTCTATTTCCCAGCCTGTGATTTGGGTTTGCTTGAGCAGCATTTCCTGGTGGAAGGAAAGTTGTTGGTTGTATATGTAGAAATAGAAATACACATTTACTGCAATTACAATGACTATTATGCTGCTGATGATCAGGTAAAATTTTTTCATTTTGTGTGGTCTTGTGGGGTGAATGACAAAATGTACAACACTTGAAAATACACAATTATATACTATTTATAAGCTTTACAAGTTACTAAAAAATCATGGATTTGACATGGAAAAATGACCAATACACCGAATCATATTCTGAATTGCCGTATTTTTTTGATTAGCGATGCTTGGATTCTTCATCGTCCAGTATGTAGAGGTAATTTTGGTAACGCATGGGATGTATCTTTTCTTCTTCAACGGCCTTTTTTACTGCGCACCCTGGTTCATGCACATGGGTGCAGTTGTAATATTTGCAATTTTCGGAATAGGTAAAAATTTCCGGAAAGAAGTGAGAGAGTTCGTTATTTTCGATATCTACCAGTCCAAAACCTTTAATTCCCGGGGTGTCGATGATATAGCCACCCTGGTTCAGGGCATGCATTTCGGCAAAAGTGGTGGTATGTTTTCCGGATTGATGGGTTTCCGAGAGGGCCTTGATTTGCAAATCCAGCCCTGGTTGAATTGTTTTTATCAGGCTCGATTTTCCCACACCGGAATTACCGGCAATGACTGAAATCTGGTTTTGCATCAACTTTTTAATGCGATCAATATTTTCTCCGGTCTCCACGGAACAGGTGATGCATTCATACCCGGCTTTTTCGTAGGCATCGGTATAATCGGCTGCTTTTTTCTGTTGGGCATCAGCATATAAGTCTGTTTTATTGATGACAATTTTCACAGGTATGCGATAGGCTTCGGCCGACACAAGGAACCGATCGATGAAGAGCGAATGCGTTACCGGCCAGGCAATGGTGATCATGAGGAAAGCCTGGTCGATATTGGCCGCAAGGATATGGGATTCTTTAGACAGGTTGGAAGATTTGCGGATGATATAGTTCTTCCTGGGCAGAATATCAGTAATTACACCCGGGTAATCGGGGCTTTCCTGTTCATAAATGACTTGATCGCCTACCGCCACCGGATTGGTGCTGCGAATGCCTTTCATTCGGAATTTGCCCCTGATAGTGGCTTGTAAGAGCGTTTTATTTTCATCGATCAGGGTATATAAATTTCCGGTGGATTTTTTTACCAGTGCCTTTGGCATAATAACATGATTAAGTTCATGCTGCTAAAGTAATATTTTTATCATATTTGTCCCAAAATCAGAAATATGATACGTAAATATTATTCCTATAATGTGAATGGAATTCGTGCTGTTTTGCGGAAAGATTTTCTGAAGTGGCTGGAACAGGAACAGCCTGATGTAATTTGCCTGCAGGAAACTAAAGCAAGTCCGGAACAGTTGGATTTGTCTTTGTTTGATGAGTTGGGTTATAAAAATTACTGGCACAGTGCGGAAAAGAAAGGCTACAGCAGTGTTGCGGTATTGTGCAGGGAGGAACCGGATCTAGTGCAGAAGGGCATGGGTATTGAGCGCTTCGATATGGAAGGGCGACTAATGCGTGTAGATTTCGGAGATATCAGTATTGTCAACTCTTATTTTCCATCAGGAACTACCGGTACAACCCGCCAGGATTATAAGATGGACTATTTGTATGATTTTCAGAAATATATTGACCGCCTAAAAAAAGAGCGACCAAAAATTATAGCTTGCGGGGATTATAATATTTGTCACCGCCCTATTGATATTAACCATCCCGAGCGGCACAAGAAGACTTCCGGATTTTTACCCGAAGAACGAGAGTGGATGGACCATTTTTTAAATAGCGGGTTTATCGACAGTTTCCGCGAGTTTAACAAAGAGCCGGAGCAATACAGTTGGTGGAGCTACCGTGCCAATGCGCGTGAGAAAAACCTGGGCTGGCGTATCGATTATCACATGGTAAGTGAAGGCTTAAGGCATCAACTGGTGAATGCTGCAATTTTAAAAAATGTGGTACATTCGGATCATTGCCCGGTAATGGTAGAAATAGAAAGCGAATAAATAAGAGCGATACACAAAAAAGGGTGCTGAAAACAGCACCCTTTTTTTCTGTCATGATAGTTTATTATTTGTCGTAGCCCCACTTCAGGTACATAGAACCCCATGTAAAACCTGCGCCAAATGTGGCCAGAATGATATTATCTCCTTTTTTTAGTCGGTCTTCCCATTCCCACAGGCATAAGGGTAAAGTTGCTGCTGTTGTATTTCCATACTTCTGTATGTTAATCATCACCTGTTCTTTTTTGATACCCATGCGTTTTGCCGTGGCTTCAATGATTCGCATGTTTGCCTGGTGAGGCACCAACCATGCCAGGCTTTCCGGTGTTACACCGTTTCGTTCCATCATTTCCACAGAGACATCCGCCATTTTTGAAACCGCCCATTTAAATACAGGTTGTCCCTCCTGGTAGATAAAGTGCTCCCTGGCATCTACGGTTTCATGAGAAGCGGGTTTAACAGAACCGCCAGCTTTTTGGTGCAAGTGGATTCTACCCATGCCGTCGGATTGTAGTTTCGAATCGATAATTCCGATACTTTCATCATCTGTGGCTTCAAGCAATACAGCCCCGGCACCATCCCCAAAAATCGGGCATGTTGCACGATCCTGATAGTCTACGATAGAAGACATTTTTTCTGCACCCACCACGATCATTTTTTTCACAGCACCCGATTCAACATATCTACGGGCTGTCTCCAGGGCATACAGGAATCCAGAGCAACCTGCATTCAGGTCGTAACTGAAGGCATTTTTGATCCCTGCTTTATCTGATATGATATTTGCAGTAGCCGGGAATTGCATATCCGGAGTTACCGTTGCACAGATCAGCATTTCTACCTCATCAGGCGAGGTGTTGGTTTTTTCCAGCAATTTTTTCACGGCCATGGCTCCAAGATCCGACGATCCTTTTCCTTTTTCCCGAAGAATATGCCTGGTCTTGATCCCAATACGCGTCATTATCCACTCATCGGATGTATCTACCATTTGGCTTAGCTCATCGTTGGTAAGGATGTAGTCGGGAACGTGTCCTGCTACTCCGGTAATGGTTGCTCTTTTTATCATTGAATAGCCTCCTTGATTTTGTTGGAAAGCTTGGCCTGAACCACTTCCCAGGTATGCATAATCATATTTTTAATGGCATTTTCTTTGGAAATACCATGTCCAATTACGATATTTTTGTTAACACCTAATATGGGTGTCCCTCCATAATTTTCGAAGTTGAATTTTTCAAAAAATTCATCTTTGATGTTTCTTTTGCGGAATAGTTTATAGAAGGCTTCTGCTTGTTTAAGCAAAACATTTCCCACGAAACCATCGCAAACGATAACATCAACACGGTCCTCATCAAAAAGTTCGTTGGCTTCCACATTCCCGATGAAGTTGTAGTAGCTGGTTCCTTTCATCAGTTCATGTGCCGATTTAGAAACCAGGTTCCCTTTTTCTTCCTCAGAGCCAATGTTTAGAAGGCCGATTTTGGGAGTTTTAATATTGTATACATTTTTGGCATATATCGATCCCAGCATGCCATACTGGTATAAAACATCAGGTTTACAGTCCGGGTTTATTCCCACATCCAACAAGATGGTAAAGGAACCATCGGGTTTTGGAATTCCTGCAGTTATTACCGGGCGTATGATTCCTGGTATGGATTTGATCGTATACATGGCCCCCACCATCATCGCTCCGGTGCTTCCTGCACTGGCAAAACCATCGATTTTGCCCGCTGCGAGCATTCCATAGCCCAAAGCAATACTTGATTCAGGCTTACGGGCAAATGCTTTGGCGGGATGTTCTCCCATTTCTATTGTTTCGGGAGCATGTACAATTTCAAAATCATTAGGACTGGCATTGTGTTTGCCCAGTTCCTTCAGTATTTTTCGTTCATTCCCGATTAGAAATAAATCAACATCCTGGGGTAAGCGGTCTTTTGCTAAAATTGCCCCTAAAACAGTTGCTTCAGGAGCAAAATCACCACCCATGATATCAAGGCCAATACGCATAATTAAAATTCAGTAAATTAAGCGTTCACTTCTTTTTCCACTGCCAATTCGCCTTTGTAATGTCCACATTCCGGACATACACGGTGATATAAATGAGTAGCACCACAGTTCGAACAAGTAGTGGTTGTCCTTGGAGAGGTTTTATAATGTGTTCTCCGCTTGTCTCTTCTCGCTTTCGATGTTTTTCTCTTTGGATGTGCCATTTTTTTATGTGTTAATTGTCCATTAATTTTTTTAATTCATTCCAGCGGGGATCTATTGTATCATCATCGCTGTCTTCTTTCACTTTATGCTGGTTTAGCTTTTTCAACATTTCCGGGTCGCATGTACTGTTCCCGTTTTTATCATCCGGATGCACCCGCTTAATGGGAAGGCTCAGATGAATACTTTCGTAGAAATACTGAGCCAAATCAAGCTCCGAGGCTTCCGGGTCCAATTGGAGAACATTGTCATCTATCTCATCTTCCCGCCCAAATTTGACAAACAATTCTCCGCTAAAATCAATGTCATGTGTAAATTCTTCAAGACATCTGTCGCATGTTAGAAATACACTACCTTGAATGCCAATTTCTATACTTAGCAGGGAGGAAGTTTTAGTAAGAGCGACCTCAGCTTTAAGATTTCCTTTTTTAATTTCTGATTTTTCAAACTGCGAAAAGAAATCATCTGTAACATCAAAGCTGAATTGATGCAGCCCCTCTTTTAATCCCTTGAAATTTATACGATATGTATTCATTTCCTTCACCTCAGCCTACTTTAAAAATGCATCGTGCAAAAGTATAAATTAATTGTTGAATAAAAAAAGAAAAAATAATTAAGACCGTCTTTTTGAGGTAGAAGCAATTCTCTTTTATCGTTTAAGAACGATTCTCATGGTGGTGCCATTTGCAGCAGAGGATTGATTTACAAATATTTTCCCTCCGTGATAGTTCTCAATAATTCTTTTTGAAAGAGATAACCCCAGGCCCCAACCTCTTGTTTTTGTTGTATAGCCCGGCTGGAATATGGTTTTATATTTCGATTTTGGGATGCCATTTCCCTCATCATGAATATCAATGAATAAATATTGCACGCGGTCATCCAGGTGTATGGTAATTTTGCCTTCACCTCCCATGGCATCAATGGCATTTTTACACAGGTTTTCAATAACCCATTCGAAAAGCGAATCGTTATAAGGCACCAGGATTTCGCGTTTGAGATCAAATTGAAGATCAAATTTGATTTTTCGCGATGATCGCGCTTTGATATATTCAACAGCATTATTGAGTATCGGAAGGATGTCTTTTCGCTCAAGTTTAGGAGAAGATCCGATTTTTGAGAAACGATCTGTAATTTTTTCCAGCCTGTTGATATCTTTATCAAATTCGGCAACAATTTCCGGTTGCAGGTTTTTAAGTTTAAGCAGTTCCACATTGGCAAGCAGCGAGGAGGTAGGAGTTCCAAGTTGATGTGCCGTTTCTTTCGACATGCCCACCCAAACCTGGTTTTGCTCGGCTCTTCTGCTGGAGCTGAAGGCTAAATATCCAACAAAAAGGAAGACCAGCAGCACGCCAAATTGAATCAGCGGGAAATAGGTCAGTTTCGTCAATAAGGTGGAATCTTTGTAGTAAATATAATTTTTGTTATCATCGAGGAGTTCCACCTCAATAGGCTCGTTTTCGGCCTTCATTTTTTTTAATTGCTTCTGCAGGTAGAGGCTGTCATTTTCCCGCTGCGGATCCAGGTTTCGGGATGAAATAATTTCTCCTTCTTTATTCGTAAGGATGACAG
>CAYVSF010000083.1:0-9036 GCA_964453775.1 uncultured Bacteroidales bacterium | reverse complement strand
TTAGGGGGACAACAAAATAAAAGGCTGTCCAATTTACTTTTTGGACAGCCTCTTTTTTTTTAATCGTATTTATTAATATCTTCCTCCTTTTCAAGGTCAGGCCCTTTTGCTACTTCAATTAATTCTACTTCAAAGATTGTAGAAGTATAAGGCGGAACGATACCTGTAGATGAACCTGTTTCACCAAATCCCAGTGAAGATGGAATAATGAACAGTGCTCTCTCTCCTTGTTTCATGCGACCTATGGCTTCTTCCAAACCTTCAATAACCTGCCATTTTTTACCATAGACAAATTGAAAAGGTTGATTTCTACGTTTCGTTGAATCAAAAAACTTCCCATTTAAAAATTTACCTTCAAAATGAACAGTAACGGTATCACCAAGGCTAACCTCGGGGCCACTGCCTTCTTGCAAAACCAAATGAAACAGCCCGGATTTTGTTGGATCAACCTCAATCTCTCTTTCCTCAATAAATTGTTTCAGCACCACTTTTTCATATTCTCCAAAATCCTCAATCCAACTTAAAAAAGCTTCTTTTTCCTTCAAATAGTCCTTCTGGGTCTGAATCTCAACCATATCAATCTGAATCTTCATATTTTGGCCGGAATCTAAGAACTGTGGCAAACTGGTTTCAAGCGTTTTCCTGAAAAAATCATCTGCAGAGATAATAAAAATGGCCTTTTCATCCTCTGCTAACATCTGAAAACACTCATCTATAGAACCCTCATAAGCAGGTTCCTTTGTTTTCAATTTACGTCTTCCGGAAAAAAACAATGAATCATTCATTGTAAGGTAGTTAATATCGGCAGTAATGTAATCTCCGGCTTGGGCTTTCTCTGTACTCTCTCCAAACTCAAGCAATTTGTAATAGATTCCGGTTTTGGATTCACTGTACCCGGGATATTCTGTAGTGCGATCGCATGAAACGAATTGAATTACTGACAAGAATAACGAAAAATAAACGAGTGACTTTAGGGGCTTCATAGTCTTTAATTTATCTGAATTTATCAATCTGCAAATTAATTTGTCATAGTGCTATTGTACATCATCCAGTTTTACGTAATAAACAATTACAGCTCTAGCAGGAATTCTATTTTGATCACCAATTAATCCATGGGCAAGATGAGGTGGCATAATAAATATAGCAGAATCACCTTCACTCATCATCGTCAATCCTTCTTCCAGTCCAGATTCAACGCCTCCCTGACCCACAATAAAACTTTTGTTACCAGTGCTGTCTGCGCTATAGCAAATTGTACCATCCAATAACTCAATCTGGTACCATATATTAACACCATCTCCTTTTTTTACATCTGTCGAACTTCCATTTCTTACAATTTTGTACCATAATCCGGTAGATGATCTTTTCATCTCCCATCCTCTTCTTCTCACATAGTTCTGTATGACTTCATGATCTTTTTCAATAAGCAACTTGTTCACTTTCTTTAATGCTTCTTCCGGGTTCTCAATTTTGGGAGTTTTAGCGCTATCAGACTCCTGCTTTCCCTTATTACAAGAAACAAAAATTACCAACAATATCAAAATCAAGTACCTCATAGTCTTTTATAACGAATTATCCAGTTGTTCCCGGTAATGTTTCAATAAATCACGAAATCTTTGCAATGTCTCATTCAATGAACGGTAACTAAATCCTCCGGCGGCATTAATATGCCCACCTCCATTAAAATGCTTTTCAGCAAATTCATTCGCGGGAAAACTACCTTTTGATCGAAATGATATTTTCACATAATCCTTTTGCTCTATAAAAATAGCAGTAAAACAGATCCCTTTGATAGAAAGCGGTTCATTGACAAAACCCTCAGAATCACCTTCCTGAAAATTGAACTCTTTTAACTCTTCTTTATCAATACTAATAAAAGCAGTATGATAGGATTCAATAACTTCCAACTTTTGGTACAAACAATACCCTAAAAGCCTCATCCGACTTTCCGAATAATTGTCATACACCGCATCATATATCTTATCTTTATTGATTTGCAATTTCAAAAGCTCCGATACCACATGATAAGTATAAGGTTGCGATGAATTGTAATTGAAAGAGCCTGTATCCGTCATAATACCAGTATATAAACAACTTGCAAAATCTTTATTGATATATTCAGGAAGATTCCATTGTTCAATAATATAATAGAGCAATTCGGCTGTTGAACTTACAGAAGAATCGGATAAAATATAATCGGCAAATTTTCCGGGGTTGGGGTGATGATCAATGAGGATTTTGGGTGCATCCGATTTTCGAATCGGTTTTTCAAGTTTTTTAAGACGATCGGCCACATTGAAATCCAAAGCCATTATTAAATCCGCATTATCGATAAAAGCACTGCTCTGCTGCTCATCGTTTGAATAAAAAAGAACGTCATCATTACCGGGCAGCCACTTTAAAAAATCAGGATATGGATTGGGACATACGACTTTACTTTCCTTCCCCATCGCCTGTAAAAAATGGTACAAAGCAAGGCTTGTCCCTATTGCATCCCCATCAGGATTATGATGAGTTACAATCACAATTTTCTGTTTTTCCACCAGAATTGCTTTTGCAATTTTTATTACGCTGCTATCGAGTTGTATTTTATGCAAAATATTGTCGTTTAACCAGATAAAACTATCAATTGACCAAACATTCCGTTTTGATCCGAATTACTTATCAAAGATAAAATTTTCAGGGCAATTTCAGATGTTTACAAAAATATTTCTAAATTAGATAAAAATTCATGACTATGGCAAAAGAAGAAACCTTTGCAATGATTAAGCCTTATGCATTCAGGAATAATCATGTTGGCCCAATTTTGGCTATTATTAATAAGGCCGGATTTCGCATTCGTTGCTTAAAATCAACTAAACTGACCAAAGACCAGGCTGAAGAATTTTATGAGGTACATAAAAGCAAGGATTTTTATGAGAACCTGGTCAGTTTTATGTCGTCAGGCCCTATTATTGCAATAATACTGGAAAAAGAAAATGCGATAGAGGATTTTAGAAAGCTTATTGGTAAGACGAATCCGAATGAGGCTAAAGAGGGTACCATTCGGAAGCTATTTGCAGAATCTGTACAAAAAAATGCGATTCACGGCTCAGATTCTCCGGAAAACGCAAAAAAAGAATGCGATTTCTTTTTCTCTTATAAGGAACGATACTAAAAAACAAAAAAGTGCAGCTAAGACATTCTATTTTTGGAACATTTATACTGATAGGTTTATCTTTTGCATGCTCGAAAGAAAACAACCAAGCTCCTCTTGTACAACTATCTATTGAAGAAAAAATGGATTTTTTTCTTATTGATGCATCCCTCTCGGAAGATCCCGATGGTGATAGGCTTTCCTTTTCCTGGGAAATAATTCCTGAAGACCAGGCTAATTTTAAAAACAACGATGCTTTTTTTCACTTATTAATTCCCGATTCCGGCACATATAAGGAAGCATCTATTCATCTCATTGCATCAGACGGAATTTCCGAAATTGAGAGATCCAAAAAGATTCATTTCCCAATTCTGGAAGAGTGCAGAACTTTGGGGTTAGGCTATGAATTGATGGTTGAAAAAAGAATAAACAAAGCCTATGAATGGTATATTGATCAAGGAACTACAGGGGAGTTTGCAGAAATAAATTGCGGCCCCACTACTGTGACCATGGCCATAAAATGGGCCAATCCAGGTTTTTCAAAAACAGTTGAAGATGCCAGAAATACATTCTGGAGCAAAGGTGGACTCTGGTACACGAGTGATATTGTAAAATATCTAAACTTAAACAATATCGGTAATTACTATATTGAATTAAGTGAAATAACATCGTTGAAAAACAGTATTGATGATGGAAACATTGCTATCCTTTGCATAAACTCATACCTGATCGATCGTAATAAAACTGAGAGATACCACCGGGATCGATTCTATGAAACCAATTCTCAATCCTTTGGTCATTTTATACTTGTAAAAGGATATAAACTGGTAGATGACAAATTATGGTTTGAATGTTACGATTCATATAGTATGGGAGCTTTTTATCAAAATGAAGGAGCTCTAAAAGGAAAAGACAGATACTATAGTGCCACCGATTTAAATAAAGCAACAAATCGTTGGTGGGATTACGCGATAGTTGTAACACAAAACAAAACGCAAACTCCTCCAAAAGCAATACCTGCCGAACATATTCCAGCTAAGCAGGGATAATAAAGTTTCACAGATTACTTTTTAGTTAATAAAATTTCAATAAGGTATTGACAAATGATTTTCAATATACTATATTTGCAATATACTTTAATCTTATATATATTAAAACCATGATATCTAAAGAATTATTAAAAGGGTCCTTAAAGTCTATTGTATTGAAGCTGCTTGCTGAAAATGGAAGTATGTATGGTTATGAAATTACGCAAAAAGTTCAGGAGCTTTCCAGGGGAGAGATTCAACTTACCTACGGAGCGCTTTATCCCATTCTGCATAAACTTGAAAAAGATGGTGCAGTTAAAACACATTCCCAAATCGTAAATAATCGAACAAGAATATATTACGAGCTGACAAAGCGCGGGAATGAAACAGCCAGGGAAAAAATAAAAGAACTGGAGGAGTTTATTCAAACCATGCGAATTTTATTGCAACCCAATTTAGGAGTGGAACCATGTGTTTAGATCAACAACAACTTCAAATCGTTGAAGAGTACGTTCAGGAGGCTGGAATCAACTATTCTCATCTTGAAGAAGACCTGGTTGATCACCTCTGTTGCGACATTGAATCCCGCATGAGAGATGGAATACCTTTCCATGAAGCTTACAAGGAAGTGCAACATCAAGCCAGGTACAATACTTTGAGCAGAATTCAGAGAGATACACTTTTTTTAATTGACAAAAATTACAGAATAATGAAAAAATCCATGAAAACTCTCGGAATCATTGCCCTGGTAATGATGGCACTGGGATCGGTTGCAAAAATCATGCATTGGCCCGGTGCAAGTATCCTGTTAACTCTAAGCTTTTTTGTTGTTGGTATCATCTTTTACCCTGCAGTTCTTTATGTCTTGCATAAAGAATACTATGACAAGAAAAAAGTTTATATTCCGGTTTTAGCTTTTATTGGCGGATTGGCTTTTATGTGGGGTGTGCTGTTTAAAATACAGCATTGGCCGGGTGCAGGTATATTAATGACCTCAGGAGAATTTCTTCTGATTGTATTGCTTGCCATAATTGGATTATCCACGCTTTCAAGACAAAAGAAAAATCTTTGGATAAACTTTACAGGTACCACTGCAGCCATAGGACTGGCCACAGGATTGTTATTTAAGATTCAGCACTGGCCCGGTGCAGCTGTTTTATTAATGTTTTCCCTCATCTTATTCTTTATCCTCTTTATACCTGCATATACTTATAAAAAATACTCAAAAGCGGATTTTATCGATAACAGATTCATCTTTATCATATTTGCCGTGAGTATGATAGCCATCTTAACCACGATGATATCTATAAGGGTATCAGAAGATATAGTAAAAGATTACAAGGTATCGTTTGAAACAATTCAACTTGCAAATAGCAACTTCGCCAATACTGGGAATACCAGTCCAGAAAGCAATGAATTAAATAAAAAGGCACTGCAGGTTATTGCTATTAGTCAGAATATTCAAAAAGACCTGCTGGAAGGGAATAAATTTAAAAACGAGCAATTCATTGACTTTGAAAGTTTGAATGACAAATTAGCACAAAATCCTATTAACTCTTATTTTACAAATGAGAAAGGCAATAAAAAAGCAAAATTGCTCTACGAAGAACTACAATCCTTTGAGAAACTCAATATGGAGTATTCCTACCAACTCTCTACTCCAGGAGTCTTCGGTGTACGTAATATGGATGCATCAAATTGGATAGATACCCATTTTGTCAACATCCCTCTTATTGCTGTCCTAACAGAACTGGAGCAGATTGAATATGTAATGAACCTTACCATAAATCAGAAATAAAAATAGTGATGAAAAAATTTATTTATATACTTGGAATAGTACTATTGAATATCCTCATGCTGGGTTTGGTCTTTAAGATGAATCATTGGCCAGGAGCAAGTATTATGTTAACCATAAGTATTGTTCTTATGGTCTTCGTATTCTTTCCCTCAGCTATAATCAATAGTTATAAAAAGCAGGCAAAAAAGAACTATTACTCACTTCACCTGGTTTCCTATATCACGATTGCAATCATTTTACTGGGAGCACTTTTTAAAATCCAGCACTGGCCCGGTGCAGGGATTCTAATTCTTATAGGACTCCCTTTACCATTTATATTGTTCTTTCCGCTTTATCTACGCTATCACAAAAAAACGAAACAGGAATACAACCTGGATTTCTTTGGTATGGTGTTTTTTCTTATCTTTCTTGCTGTATTTAGTGCTTTTTTGGCACTAAGTGTTAGCAAACATGTACTGGATGGTTTTGCTGTAATAACGAATAATTCATCGGCAATCAAAAATGTCCTTAAAAATCAAAATAAGGCGCATTATAATATGCTTCCCGATACTATTCCCTATCAAGTATCAAAAGAAGAATTAGCTCATTATCAAAAACTAACAAACAATCTTGATGGCACTATCAATCAAGTTAAAATGAGAATGGCTAAAGCGGTAAATAACCAAAATGAAAAGTTCTTTGCATCGTCGGAAATCAACTATTTAAAAATCTATAACAAAGAAAGTAAAGGGGGAAATTACTATCTGGTAGTTGATCCGGAATATCAGGAAAAGAAAGCAAATGAACTTTTCAAACAATATGAAAACTTTATCGAAGAAACGCAGTCCATCCTGGATGCGCTTGGAGCAAATAAGAAATTCGCTGAAATCACCTGTCTGCCCGAAGAGTTTTCGCCGGAAGCTTTTATGAATCAAAAAAAGACAGGGAATAATCTAATTGCAAATTTGTCTATCCTGAGCTTATGGCAACAGGACATTCGAATTTGTGAAAGAGAAATCCTGGAAAGGATACAAAACTGACCCTTTTAATAACAATTACAGATATCGAAAAAAGGCAGGTTTCCAAAATGGGACCTGCCTTTTTATCTAGTTCAAATTGTTTACTTTAGGATTACATCATCCACCAACTGCATTCCAGCCAGCTCATTCATTTTATCCTTAATTCCTTCACGTATCATAAAGAGCTCATTTCGCACCACGCTGGATTTTGTATAAATGAAAAATTTACGGTCTTTGATATAGGATTTAACAATAGATTTGGAGATGGTCTGTCCCATTAATTTTTCCCATTCCCTAATCACCCTGTATTCTCTCACTTTATGGTATATTCCTAATGATTTAAGATAATCATCAACTACAGCTTGAATATGTTCTGTATTGCTTTTTCTCATGATCAGATCCTTTCTGGTACAATTTCCATATCTCCATTTCCCTTCAGATGAAATACGGCATGTTCGATATTCATCTTCTTAATAATCTCTCTCAAACGTTGTGGATTGGTGTCGGTTATAAATATTTGTCCAAATTGATCATCTGCAACCAATCGGATAATTTCTTCCACCCGTTCTTTGTCAAATTTATCAAAAATATCGTCCAGAAGCAAAATGGGTGTTAAGCCAGAAATTTCTCTTAGAAATTCGAATTGTGCCATTTTCAATGCCACTAAAAAAGTTTTTTGCTGCCCCTGTGAGCCCATTTTTTTGACCGGATAGCCGGATAAGCTAAATATGAGATCATCCTTGTGTATGCCTACTGAGGTATATTGTAAAATTCTGTCTTTCTCCACGCTATCATTTAAGACTTGCCTGTAATCCTGTCCATGCAAAGTAGAATCGTAAGTCAATTCAACTTTTTCATGGTCGCGGGATACCGCACTGTAATATTTTTGAAAAATGGGAACCAACTCCTCCACGAATTCTTTTCTCTTTTGATACACAGGCTGACCATACTGAATGAGCTGTTCATCCCACAAATCAACCATTTCTTTATCGAATGTATTTGCCTTATGAAAATCTTTCAACAATTTATTTCGTTGTTGGAGCGCTTTATTAAATCGAATCACATTTTCCAGGTATGGATGATCATACTGGGATATAACGCCATTCATAAACCGCCTGCGTTCTTCACTTCCCTCAAGAATCAAAGCGCTGTCGTATGGGGATATCATTACAACTGGCAAAAACCCAATGTGATCGGACAGACGTGGATATTCTTTGTCATTACGGGTAAACTTCTTCTTTCTGTTACGCTTCATTCCGCAGTAAATATTCTCCTGTTTGCCTTTTCTATCATAAGCACCCTGTATGACAAAAAAATCCTCATTAAACCTGATATTATGGCTATCAATTGGATTTAAATAACTTTTACACATGGACAAATAAAAAATAGCATCCAGTAAATTGGTTTTGCCAATTCCGTTTCTGCCTGTAAAACAGTTGATTTTTGAAGTAAAATTTAGACTAAGTTCGTCGTAATTTTTAAAATTTATTAAACGAAGCTCTTTCAGGTGCATGGCTCAAATTTTATACAAAGTTTTGTTTTTTCCGGGTAAAAAGAAATAAAGCCTGTCGAATTATTTGATTTTTTATAAACATTTATTTTATAAATATGACAAAAAACTTACATTTGCGTTCAATTAATATAAAAAGACTAACTATTAATTCGCTTAAAAATGAGTAAGAAAAAAAGTGAAGCACCGGATCAATTTGAATCAGTAGAAAATGCACTAAGCCGCACTGAAAGATATATTGAAGAGAATCAAAAATCATTAAGCATCATCGTTTTAGCCATTATCGTGATAATTGGTGGTTACCTGGGATATAAGAAATTCTACCTGGGACCTCTTGAACGAGAAGCGCAGAATCAATTATTTGCAGCTGAACAATATTTTGAAAGAGATTCATTCAACCTGGCTATCAATGGAGACGGAAATAACTTTGGTTTTCTGGACATCATTGATGAATATAAAGTGACCAAGTCGGCCAATCTCGCCCATTACTACGCAGGTATTTCTTATTTAAGACTCGGCGATTATAACGAGGCTATAAATTATCTTAAAGGTTTCGGGTTCAATGT
>CAYVSF010000082.1:0-9066 GCA_964453775.1 uncultured Bacteroidales bacterium | reverse complement strand
TCATTGGCAAGCCAGCTCCAGGCCACGTGCAGGACGCCATCGGCAGTCTGGGCCTCTAATGCGTCAAGTTGTCCGGGGTCTACCCCTGGAAGTACAATATAACTTCCAAGACGATACAAAACTAAAACTCCCAGTGTATATAAAATGCGAAATCTTAAATCCTCTATTCTTATTATATTCTTTATGGTCTGAATAAGAGCTCTCATCAAATTATAATTTTACGATAGTTCCTTCTAGTGATTCAATAGCTTTAATGGCGGTTTTGGAGAAAGCATGTGCTTTCACTTCCAGCTTCTGGGTTAATTTCCCATTGCCCAAAATTTTCACCATGCTGTTCTTTTTAACCAATCCTGCATCCACAAGTACATCCATATCAATGCTTGTAACTTTACGGGCTTTGGCTAATTCTTCCAGGGTATCCAAATTGATTGGCTTATACTCCTTTCTGTTAAGATTGGTAAAACCAAATTTGGGTACTCTTCTTTGCAAGGGCATCTGACCACCTTCGAATCCAATCTTACGGGAATAGCCCGAACGTGATTGTGCTCCTTTATGACCACGAGTTGCTGTTCCGCCTCTTCCAGAACCTTCACCTCTACCAATTCTTTTCACTTTTTTGGTAGAATTATCCGCTGGTTTTAATTTACTAAGATCCATATCTTAAAATGTCTTATGCGTTTATAGTTATTTCTTTTCAACCTTCACAAGATGCCTAACTTTGTTAATCATTCCGGCAATCTGTGGTGTTTCCTTTAACTCAACCGGATTATGCATCTTCTTGATACCCAGTGCTTCTAGCGTACGCTTTTGACGTTTATCGCTACCTATCTGACTACGTATCTGTGTAACAATTATTTTAGCCATAGTTGATTGTTTTCTATCCGTTAAATACTTTATCAAGATCTACACCGCGATTTTCGGCCACGCTTCTTGCATCTCTCAACTCGAGTAAAGCATTAATTGTAGCTTTTACAAGGTTATGAGGATTACTAGAACCTTTGGACTTTGCCAATACATCGGTTACACCAACACTTTCAAGAACGGCACGCATTGCTCCTCCGGCTTTTACTCCAGTACCATTTGAAGCAGGCTTCAGGAAAATTTGAGCGCCACCGTAACGATAAATTTGTTCGTGTGGTATCGTACCTTTATAGATGGGTACTTTAACCAAATTTTTCTTGGCAGCTTCAACACCTTTAGCAATCGCCGTGGTTACTTCTTTTGCTTTACCCAGGCCATAACCTACTATACCATCTTCGTTTCCAACAACAACAATGGCTGTAAATCCAAAGTTTCTACCACCTTTGGTTACCTTCGTTACACGCTGAATGCTAACGAGTCTGTCTTTTAACTCTAAATCGCTGGTTTTAACTTTTCTTATATTCGTAGACATAGTATATATTTCTTAAAATTTTAATCCACCCTTCCTGGCAGCATCTGCCAGTGATTTAACACGTCCGTGATAAAGATAGCCGTTCCGATCGAATTTAACCTCTTTGATACCTTTATCAATAGCTTTCTTGGCGATAAGTTCTCCAACCAGTTTTGCCTGATCTGTTTTATTCACTTTACCTTTTTCAGAGATTTCTTTCTCCTTGGAACTGGCAGCAACGAGGGTATTTCCATTCAAATCATCGATCAATTGCACATTGATTTGCATGTTACTGCGAAATACAGACATTCTGGGTTTTTCCTGCGTACCAAAAAGATTCTTCCTGATACGTTTTTTGATTTTATATCTTCTTTCTTTTCTAGTAAGAGCCATGTCTCGCTAATTTAATAATTATACACTTGCAGCTTTTCCAGCTTTTCTGCGCAATTCTTCACCAACAAATTTTATCCCTTTTCCTTTATATGGCTCGGGTGGTCTTAGTGAACGTATTTTTGCGGCAACCTGTCCGATAAGCTGCTTATCAACACTCTTCAAAGTAATTATCGGATTGCGGCGTCGTTCCTGCTTTGCTTCTGCTTTAACCTCTGGAGGCATTTGGAAATGAATATCATGTGAATATCCAAGGCTCATCTCTAAAACGTCACCTTTTACGTCTGCACGATATCCAACACCTACCAGTTCCTGTTGGATAGTGAATCCTTTGGATGCACCTTCCACCATATTTGCAAGCAGACTTCTATATAAGCCGTGCATGGCTTTATGTCTTTTTTGCTCAGTAGGCCTGTTAAGGACGATTTGATTCTCTTCTATATCCAGTTTCATATCGGGATGTATTTCCTGTGAAATGTCTCCCAGTGGTCCTTTTACCGTAACTATATTGTCCTTAGTAACAGTCACGCTAACTCCGTCTGGCAATAATATGGGTAATTTTCCTGTTCGTGACATTATTATCCTCCGTTTTTAGTATACATAACATAATACTTCGCCACCTATTTGTAACTTCCTGGCTTCCTTATCTGAAATAACGCCTTTGGAAGTAGAAAGGATGGCAACACCTAATCCATTCAAAACTCGAGGGATTTCATCTGTACCAACATATTGACGCAAACCGGGTCGGCTGATACGCTGCATTTTCTTAATCGCAGGCACCTTGGTCTCGGGGTGGTACTTCAATGCAATTTTAATAACTCCTTGCTTATCGTCATCTTCAAATTTATAACTTAAAATATATCCTTTATCAAATAGGATTTTGGTTATTTCCTTCTTCAGATTTGATGCTGGTATTTCAACAATCTTATGTTGCGCCATTACGGCATTCCGCAATTGCGTCAAATAATCTGCTATAGGATCTGTCATCATATCTCTTTATATTTTAATCTTCTACCAACTTGCCTTCTTAACTCCTGGAATCATTCCTTTCGAAGCCATTTCCCTAAAGGTAATCCTGCTAATACCAAACTGGCGCATATATCCTTTTGGTCTACCGGTAATTTTGCAACGGTTATGCAAACGGATTGGATTAGAATTTCTTGGTAAACGGCTCAGCCCTACATAATCTCCTTCGGCTTTAAGTTGGGCTCGTTTCTTTGCGTATTTATCTACCATTTTTTGGCGCTTTCTCTCGCGCGCTTTCATTGACTCTTTTGCCATACTATTAAGATCTTTTAATATTTTTAAATGGTATACCAAACTCACGTAACAAGGCATAACCTTCTTCGTCGGTTTTTGCGGTTGTTACAAAACTGATCTCTACTCCCAAAATCTTTGTTACCTTATCCAGGTCTATTTCAGGAAAGATAATCTGTTCTGAGATACCAAGCGTATAGTTTCCTCTTCCATCCAGTTTACTGGAAACTCCGTTAAAGTCACGGATTCGAGGTAGCGATATTGCAATCAAACGCTCCAGGAATTCGTACATCTTATTTCGACGCAAGGTGGTTTTAACACCTATTGGCATTCCTCTACGGAGTTTAAAGTTTGATATATCTTTCTTAGAGTATGTTTTAACTGCCTTCTGTCCTGCTATTAGCGTCAGTTCTTCCTGGGCAGTCTCTATCAGTTTCTTATCGGCAATAGCTTGTCCAACCCCTTGGTTTAGTGTTATTTTCACTATATGTGGAACTTCCATTACAGTGCTGTAATTGAATTCCTTCATCAACTTGGGGATGATTTCTTCCTGATATTTAGCTTTTAATGCTGGACTGTATTCCATTACTTAATCTCCTCCCCTGATTTTTTTGAATAACGCACTAATTTATTCTTATCATCTGATTTACGCCCTACTCGTGTTGGCTTTCCAGACGAAGGATCGACCAACATGAGATTCGAAACATGAATCGGACCTTCTTTTTTAACGATACCACCTTGTGGGTTGTCGGCATTAGGCTTTGTATGCTTGGATATCATGTTTATTCCTTCTACCAATGCTTTTTCATCGGAGGGATAAACTTCAAGCACTTTACCTTGTTGCCCTTTGTATTCTCCTGCATTTACGTAAACAGTATCGCCTTTTTTTATGTGTAATTTCCTTCTTCGCATGCAGCAATTAATTTTATTATAACACCTCTGGTGCTAATGAAACAATTTTCATGTAATTCTCACGTAATTCACGTGGTATGGGGCCAAAGATACGTGTTCCACGCAATTCTCCGACACTATTGAGTAAAACGACTGCATTGTTGTCGAAACGGATATAAGAACCATCTGCCCGGCGAACTTCCTTTCTCGTTCTTACCACCACAGCTTTCGAAACTGTCCCCTTCTTCACTTCTCCGGAAGGCATGGCACTTTTTACCGTAACAACTACTTTATCACCGATAGAGGCATATCGTTTTCCTGTACCACCGAGTACCCGAATACACAATACTTCTTTTGCCCCGCTATTGTCGGCAACTGATAGTTTACTTTCTTGTTGTATCATGGCTATTTAACCTTTTCAATAATTTCTACTAATCTCCAACATTTGTTTTTGCTCAGTGGACGGGTTTCCATAATACGCACCTTGTCTCCAATATTGCAAGTATTTTCCTCGTCATGAGCAGTAAACTTGTTTCGACGCTTTATGTATTTTCCGTATTTCTGGTGTTTTACGCGCCGTTCTACTTCAATTACAATGGTTTTATCCATTTTATTGCTTACGACAACACCTATACGTTCTTTTCTTAAATTCCTTGTTTTTTCCATCTCCGTATTAGCTATTCGAGTTCTCGTTTAATTGTCTTTTTTGCAGTTCTGTCTGCAATCTTGCAATATTCTTGCGAGTTTCCCTGATTTTCATTGGGTTTTCCAAAGGAGATACTGCATGGTTCAGCTTCAGTTTACTAAGCATTGTTTGCTCTGTATCCAGACGCTCGTCCAGCTCCTTGGTTGTTAACTCTATGATTTCCGACATTTTCATCGCTCACTAGTTTTCAGTTTCGACATAATCGCGTCTTACCACAAATTTTGTGGTAATTGGTAACTTTTGGGCCGCCAGTCTTAAAGCTTCCTGTGCTACTTCTTTTTTCACACCGTCTACTTCAAGCAGCATACGACCGGGTTTAACAGGTGCAACAAATCCTTCCGGAGCACCACGTCCTTTACCCATTCGCACTTCTGCCGGCTTCTTAGTTATGGGTTTATCAGGGAAAATTCTGATCCACAAACGACCTTCCCTTTTCATAAATCGAACAGCTGCCTGACGGGCGGCTTCGATTTGTCGTCCAGTAATCCAGGTTTCTTCCAGTGTTTTGATTCCGAATGAACCAAATGCCAGTTGATTACCTCTTTGGGCATTTCCTTTCATCTTGCCCTTCTGGACTCTTCTGTATTTCGTTTTCTTTGGTTGTAACATCCCAATCAATAGATTTAAGTGATCCTACTTTCTTCTTTTCTTAAAGCCTTTCGACTTTTGATTTTTCACACCTACATTCGGAGAAAGATCGCGTTTCCCATAAATCTCTCCTTTGCAAATCCAGACTTTCACTCCAATTAAGCCGACCTTGGTAAGTGCTTCACACAGGGCATAGTCTATGTCAGCACGGAACGTGTGTAATGGAGTTCGTCCTTCTTTATATACCTCGGTACGTGCCATTTCAGCACCACCCAAGCGACCAGAAATCTGCACCTTAATACCTTCAGCACCCATTCGCATTGTAGAAGCAATGGCCATTTTGATGGCTCGACGGTAGGAAATCTTACCTTCAATTTGACGTGCTATGCTGTTCCCTACAATGGTAGCATCTAATTCGGGTCTTTTTACCTCGAAAATATTAATCTGTACTTCCTTCTTGGTTATTTTCTTTAACTCTTCTTTCAGCTTATCAACTTCCTGTCCACCTTTTCCAATGATTATACCGGGACGGGCAGTATGCACAGTTACTGTTATAAGTTTCAATGTGCGTTCAATAATAATTTTTGAAATACTGGCTTTTGCAAGTCGAGCATCAAGATATTTTCTAATCTTATTATCTTCGACCAGCTTGTCGGAATAATCTTTTCCACCATACCAGTTAGAATCCCATCCTCGAATAATTCCAAGTCGATTCGCTATTGGATTAACTTTTTGTCCCATCTATTCTTCAGTTTGAGTATCGTTGTTGTCATTAAAATTATCTAAAACCAGGCTTACATGGTTTGAACGCTTACGAATTCTATGTGCTCTTCCTTGTGGAGCAGGTTGAATTCGCTTAAGGGTACGGCCCTGGTCAACATAGATCTCTTTTATATACAGTTGGCTATCTTCAATACGAACACCTTCGTTCTTAGCCTGCCAGTTGGCAATTGCAGAAAGTAAAAGTTTTTCTACACGGTTAGAAGCTTCTTTAGGGTTGTATTTCAATGCATCCAGAGCTTCATTCACTTCCATTCCGCGCACCATATCTGCAACCAACCGCATTTTACGTGGCGATGTAGGACAGTCTTTTAAAACAGCAAAATATCTGCTCTTTTTACTTTCCTTTAGTTCGTTCGCTCTTATTCGTTTTCTTGCACCCATTATCTCAGTGTTTTTTTTTAACTACTCAGGATTTACTTTTTCTTCTTGTCTCCGGCATGACCACGGAAGGTACGCGTGGGAGCAAATTCACCCAACTTATGACCCACCATATTTTCGGTTACATACACCGGAATAAATTTATTACCGTTATGTACGGCTACTGTTAGCCCAACAAAATCCGGAGAAATCATAGACCTGCGAGACCAGGTTTTAATTACTGATTTCTTTTTAGCGTTTTGCATCTCTACTACGCGCTTCTCCAGTTTAAAATCTATAAATGGGCCTTTTTTTAATGATCGACTCATAACAATCTTTTTATTATGCGATTATTTCTTCTTACGTCTTTCTACAATATACCTGTTCGAGGCTTTTTTCGGCTTACGGGTCTGATAACCTTTAGCCGGCACACCTTTACGTGATCTTGGATGACCACCTGATGCACGGCCTTCTCCACCACCCATTGGGTGATCGATTGGGTTCATCACAACACCTCTTGTTCGCGGTCTGCGACCCAACCATCGAGAACGACCAGCTTTACCGGAAGCTAAAATACTTCGGTCGGCATTCGAAACAGTTCCAACTGTTGCTCTACAGGTAGTAAGTATCATTCTTGTTTCTCCTGATGGCAACTTAATAATAGCATATTTTCCATCCCTGGATGTCAACTGGGCATAAGTTCCGGCACTTCTTGCCATCACTCCGCCTTTTCCAGGATGTAGTTCTATATTATGGATGATGGTACCCAAAGGAATATCAGAAAGGAATAAAGTATTTCCAACTTCCGGGGCAACACCTTTACCAGACATAATTGTTTGTCCAACTTCAAGTCCGTTGGGTGCAATTATATATCTTTTTTCTCCATCTTTATAGACTACCAATGCAATGCGTGCAGAACGGTTTGGATCATATTCAATGGTTTTTACCATAGCTTCCATGCCATCCTTGTTACGCTTGAAGTCGATCACACGGTAACGGCGTTTATGACCTCCTCCACGGTAACGCATTGTCATTTTTCCATCAGCATTCCTTCCTCCGCTTTTCTTCAGAGGTTCGATTAAAGCTTTCTCCGGCTTGTCCGTTGTTATCGTATCAAACGCGCCGATTACTTTATGTCTTTGTCCTGGGGTTACAGGTTTTAGTTTTCTTACAGCCATGTCAATTATATATTGCTATAAAAATCAATTTGTTCTCCTTCAGCTAATGTCACGATTGCTTTTTTGAAAGAATTCTTTCTTCCTTCTTGCACTCCCGACTTTGTATAGCGTACACTTCTCTTGCCGAGATATCTCATAGTATTAACAGCCTCAACTGTTACTCCATACATCTCCTCGACAGCTTCTCTGATTTGCAGTTTATTCGCCTTTTTGTTTACGATGAATCCGTATCTGTTCAGAGTTTCACCCTGTTCGGTCACCTTTTCTGTTATTATCGGCTTTAGCAAAATATCCATTGTCTTCTAAATTTTCTAGTTTCGAAACATTTTGTGTAAAGGCTCAATTGAACTCTCAACAAACAGAACAACTGCGGAATTCATAATGTCATAAGTGTTTAACTCTGAAACAGTTAATACTTTAACATCCTGTAAATTTCTGGATGACAAATATATATTTTTATTTTGTTCCGATAAAACCAAAAGTACTTTTTTATCGTTCACTTCCAGTTTGTTCCGCAATTCCTCCCATTTTTTGGTCTTTGGAACCTCGAATTCAAAGTTTTCCAAAACCTTAATACCACTGTCTTTGGCTTTATATGTCAAGGCAGATTTACGTGCCAGCTGTTTTACCTTTTTATTCAATTTAAAGCTATAGTTGCGAGGTCTTGGACCAAAAATTCTTCCACCACCACGGAAAATAGGTGATTTAATATCACCGGCCCTAGCAGTACCTGTTCCTTTTTGGCGTTTTATTTTCCTTGTACTCCCGGTAATCGCATTACGCTCTTTTGTACTGTGCGTACCCTGACGTTTATTTGCCATAAATTGCTTCACGTCGAGGTAAATGGCGTGATCATTCGGTTCAACCATAAAGATTGAATCGCTCAAATCCACTTTTTTACCGGTATCGTCTCCTGCTATGTTAAATACAGATAGTTCCATTATTTCTGAATAATTATATATGAACCATTTGCTCCTGGTACAGAGCCTTTCACTACCATAAGATTTTTCTCGGGTATGATTTTTACAACTTTCAGGTTAATCATTTTTACCTTTTTGTTTCCATCATGTCCCGCCATTCTCATTCCCTTAAAAACACGTGAAGGGTATGAAGATGCACCAAGGGATCCTGGTGCCCGGTTACGGTTGTGCTGTCCGTGAGTTTGTCCACCAACACCTCCGAATCCATGGCGTTTTACAACACCCTGAAATCCTTTTCCTTTAGAGTTTCCTGTTACATCTACCCAAGAGCCTTCTTTAAAAATATCTACCTTTATGGTATCTCCCAGCTTGTACTCCTGTTCAAAATTTTTGAACTCATGTACTTTAGCTTTCGGAGTGGTTTTTGCCTTTTTAAAGTGACCAAGTAGAGGCTTAGGGGTATTTTTTTCTTTACGTTCGTCGTAAGCCAACTGTAGTGAGTCGTATCCATCCTTATTCTGGGATTTTACCTGTGTCACTACACAAGGCCCGGCCTCGATTACAGTGCATGGAATATTTTTTCCCTCGGCACTGAAGACGGAAGTCATTCCAATCTTTTTTCCA
>CAYVSF010000081.1:4038-9128 GCA_964453775.1 uncultured Bacteroidales bacterium | reverse complement strand
TATATTCAAATTTACATTTTTTTTGTTAATGAATAAGTCCTCTTGGAATGTGGGAAACTTGGAGATTTTTCCATATTTCAATAGGAACTTTGTCGGTGGAAGATTCATTAACGACTTATGGGGTCTGATATTGTTATATTCCCACATCCAATGATGACTTAGTTCTTTCACCAGTTTAATTGTTTCAAAAAGGAAAGCATTCAGTACCTCTTCCCGGTAACTTCTTTTAACCGGCAGGTTTTTTTGATGGCTCCTGTTAGCCTGCCACCCATCACCAGAGTGGGACTATCGACTCTGACAGGCCTGCCTGCCGGCCAAGGCAGGTCTGGGGAGATGCAAAATTTTCTTCGCGTCTTAGCGCCTTAGCGGTAAAAAAACACCTTCGGGAATTGTCTACTCCGCCCGGGAAACTCTAATAAAAACTCTGCGCCACTCTGCGTCCAACTCTGCGCAATCAGCGAGAACCTCTTTGCGTCTTTGCGGTTCAACTCTTCTTCGCGTCCAACTCTGCGAAACCTAACTGAAACGGCAGGCAGGTCTGCGAGAAACAATCATTCCAAATACATTTTTCACCGACAAAGTTCCTCTTGCAATGTGGAAAACTCTCAAACGAGTTCCCTACATTCCAAGAGGACTTATTCATTAACAAAAAAAATGTAAATTTGAATATAGCTAATTAAGGAAAGCTTTAATAAATGATAATATTAGTAGAGAATTAATTTAGTAATGGATTACAATTCCGAAATACTACTTTATCAAACCGAAGACGGGCAAACCAAAATTGATGTCCAGTTGGAAAATGAAACCGTTTGGCTTTCGCAAGCACAAATGGGCGAGCTTTTTCAAAAGGAACGTTCGGTAATTACAAGGCACATCAATAAGGTTTTTATAGAGGGCGAACTGGAAGAAAAAAGCAATGTGCAAATTTTGCACATTAGTGGTTCCGATCGTCCTGTTAAATTTTACAGCCTCGGCTCTACCATTTATCTTGTTGGGCGTCGAAAATATGATGAAGAATGGTATGCCTGGATACCTGAAACATTGGAACTGCACTACACTCGTTTCGATTGGATTTATAATAATTGGGCGCATTGGAACAACTCCTGGAAATCAAAATTTAGACTTTGGAGAGTTGAAATTTAAATATTTATGAGAGGGGGGTACATGTTACCCTCTCTTTTAACTTTGAAACTATGGTAAAAATCTTGTTTTTTGTTCTAACTATTGTCCTTTCAGTAAAAGCGATGGCACAAAATATTGATATTAACTTTTATTCAACAGGTTCTGGAAGAAATATAACGGCTGCTTATTCAAAAGAGGTAAATAAAAGTATCTATGGCATTGGATTAGGATATAATATTGGACGTATTAAACAACCTGATGACCAAAATAACATCTTCTATAAAAGATTATATCCGACACAGCCAATCCATTACTTAAATTTTAATGCTTATTACAATTATATTTTTTATGATCAAATGAAATGCATAAAACCAATGCTTTTTTATGATTTACAAATGAAGTATTCTACAACTCGATCTAGTATGTATATTATTCATAAATATGATTCAACACTTACAAGTGATAACCCCAATGAAAACCTACTTTATCGAAATTTCATTGAATACTTTGGTCCCTATTTGTGGGTTGAAAATTCAATTGGATTTGGATTTAAAATCGATATTACTGATAAAATTTATTTAAAAGAAAAAACAGGTTTAGGTCTGGTTCTTATTTTTGGAGAGGATAAAAGACTTCCTCTTTCAAACCCCGAATGGGAGTTTTATGGTTTAATTAATATTGGACTGGGTGTAAAAATAAAAGGTCCTTAATATATGGTAGAGCGCTTTATTTAGATAAGTTAAAACTGCCTGTAGCCATAAGTCAATGCCTTAGATCCACTCTTTCTAACTTATCGCCCCCCTTAGCGTCAACGGCCTGAAACGGCAGGCAGGTTAGCGGTAAGAAATAAACCCAGGGGAATTGTCTACTCCGCCCGGGAAACACTAACAAAAAACTCTGCGCCACTCCGCGCAATACTCTGCGAAATCTGCGAGAAACTCTTCGCGCCTTGGCGCTTTAGCGGTGAAAAATATGCCCAGGAGAATTGTCTACAATTAGTTGTGGTTTGATGTAATTTCAGGATCTTAAGAAAACTATTAGATTTACTCATGGTAAAAGTTATAGAATGAGAAACCGGGGAAAGATTTTTCTGTATTATTTTTAAATCCTATTTTTGAATGAAAACTTATGTGCTCTTGCTTCCGTTTTCTCTACATTCTTAATTACCAAATAATTTTGTAATTGCAATTACCGGTAACATCCTGTCCGGTATAACCTGGAAGCGTTGGATAGTATAGCAGAAATACAGAGAACAAAACAAGGCCTTAAATAATGAATAAAAAGAAAAATATTAGCATCTACAATACCCTTGCCGGAAAGGCCTCTGTTGCCTTCTGCGTCATAGACGGCAAGGTGTGGATGATCCAAAATCAACAGGCCGAACTTTTTGACACCTCTAGGTCAAACATCAACATGCATAGATCCAACACACTGAAAGAAGGCGGGTTAGATGTTAATTCAGTTGTTAAGGATTCCTTTACAACTGCCTCCGAAATCCTTCTTCCCATTGCCGATGCGGGCAAAAAGGACATGGCACTTACTTCATGGAAAGGTGCCGTAATGCGGAATCAGGATATCGAAAACAGTAAAGCAAAATATAAACACTAAAAAACAAAAGAACATGGCACTTGATATTTTAAAAACCGCAGAGACCATACATGCACTTGAAGTCTTCATGGATAAACGCCGTCCTCCTAAGGACATCAGAGACCAGCTGGACCTTGATTATAAAATTGAAAATCAAAGCATAATTATATTTGAAGTACGCCCCCATTGGCAGAAGGAAGATGAGAAGATTGAAAACCCAATTGCAAAGACAACCTGGGTTAAAACGCAGAATTACTGGAAAATATTTTGGATGCGGGCAGATTTAAAATGGCACAATTATAAGCCTGTTCCACATGTTAAGACAATTGAAGAATTTCTAACTGTAATTGATAATGATGTCTACGGCTGTTTTTGGGGTTAAGCAATTGCATCATGCTTTGCTATTTAAATAAATCCAAATACTTTTTAAATATAAAAATTTGGTTTCGCTGAAAACCGGTTTTTTCTTCCAGGATACCCAATTTTATAAATGTTTTAATGTATGAATATGCTGTAGGTTTTGAAACTCCAAGCAACAATCCTACTTCGTAAGCTTCCATAATTGGTTTTTTAAACAAGCCGTCAAGCAATATTTTAGCCTTTTTAGCCTTACTACCGAGTTTCAGGATATGGTCATCAGCTTTTGCTTTTAATTTTAGTATTTTATTAAATGTTGAAATGGACTTCTCCGATGTTTCAATAATGCCGGTTAAGAAAAATTTAATCCATTGTATTAAATCATTCTTTACCCTTACTTTCATCAGATTATCGTAATAAATGGTTCGATGCGCATCAAAGAAATCTGATAGATACAAAACAGGTTTTTTAACCAGTTTTTTATCCATCAAATACAGGGTAATTAATAACCTGCCAATACGGCCATTTCCATCTAAAAACGGATGAATGGTTTCGAAATAGTAATGTGCAATGGCTATTTTGATTAAATCAGGAACTTCAATCTGATCATTGTTCAGGAACTTTTCCAGATCGCTCATTAATTCAGGAACTTCGGTATGGGGCGGTGGAATAAAAACAGCATCTTTTAAGTTTGCTCCACCAATCCAATTCTGACTACTACGAAATTCTCCAGGTAATTTATGTTCTCCACGAACTCCGGTTAACAACAATTGATGTGTTTCCCTGATTAAACGATTCGACATAGGAAGACTATCTAATCTCTCAGTTGCTCTATTCAGCGCTTTAATATAATTTTGAACCTCTTCCCAATCGTCCCTCTTCTCAGGGTCAATATTCTTTTCGTTTAAGATGGCTTCTTCAATATTCGTCTGTGTACCTTCTATCTTACTCGATTTTGTTGCCTCTTTGGTTACGTGCATTCGAATAAACAGATCAACATTGGGAATATACTCCGAGAACATATCCAACTGACCAATGGATCTGCTTGCATCTGATAATAAATTAGTTAATTTGGGATCAGAAATAATCCATTCGTGGTTGATGTGCTCAGGAAAAAAACTCTTGAATCCTGTTTGCTGAATGAATTTACCAGATTTGAATTCTTTAATATTCATAAAAATTAATTCTATAAATCCTTATTTAAAAAAACAAGTATAAATTTAAATAAAAATATTTATAATTAAAATAAATACTGGAAATTTAAATAAGAAAGTCTATAATTAAATTTTCTCACATCAATTTTACCGGTAACCACTTCAAAAATTAAAGCCTGGCGCCATTCTTTTAATAATTCATTCGTAAACGCAAAACATATAAATTGCATAATGAAGCCGTAAAGAAAAGCCTTGTGTTCGTTGAACTGCTAAATCAGGCACAGGAACAATAGAACAAACCAATTGATAGTACAAGCATTTACTTTAGAAAATAGGAATAAAAAGAAAAAGTTAAAATGATGATAACTTACTCTTGACAGTTCTTATAAAGCGAATAATTGGATTCTAAAAGTTGTCTCCACAAAAAAAGACCCCTTGTTTAATAATAGGTGGGACAGTACAAAATTTTCTTTGCGTCTTAGCGCCTTAGCGGTGAAAAAAACCATGGGAATTGTCTATACCGCCGGGAAACACTAACAAAAAACTCTGCGTTACTCCGCGCAATACTCTGCGCAATCTGCGAGAAACTCTTCGCGCCTTGGCGCCTTAGCGGTGAAAAATACAGGTTAGTTTTACTTAGCGACTCTGTCAGGTCTATCGACTCTGACAGGTCTTCGTAGGCACAAAATTCTTCTTCGCGTCTTAGCGTCTTGGCGGTGAAAAATAAACCCAGGGGAATTGTCTACTCAGCCCGGGAAACACTAACAAAAAACTCTGCGCTACTCTGCGCAATACTCTGCGCAATCTGCGAGAACCTCTTCGCGCCTTGGCGCCTTAGCGGTGAAAAATACAGGTTAGTTTTACTTAGCG
>CAYVSF010000081.1:0-3938 GCA_964453775.1 uncultured Bacteroidales bacterium | reverse complement strand
CAGGGGAATTGTCTACTCAGCCCGGGAAACACTAACAAAAAACTCTGCGCTACTCCGCGCAATACTCTGCGCAATCTGCGAGAACCTCTTCGCGCATTGGCGGTAAACAACAAAAAAAGCCCGCCATTGCTGGGGGCTCTTTCGAGGTCACGGGCGGATTCGAACCGCCGTACATGGTTTTGCAGACCACTGCCTAGCCACTCGGCCACGCGACCAGTATTTTACGGAATGCAAAACTATAAAAAATCTGACAATTCACCTTACATTTTCGGGTTTTTCTGCAAAGCTTTTCAGACATTCTTCACACAAGCAATCCTCGTACTGCTCCTGCAGGTACTTCAGCGTATCGCGGGACAGGCTGTACTCCTCGCACCAACAGCCTTTGCCGGTGCCGGCATAGCACAGCAGCGCTGCACCACAGCGGGCGCATTTTTTCTCCATGGGCTCCTTCATCATCGCCATAGGGTAACACTTACACGTTCCATCTTTCCCCCCATGGGCGGGTTCATCTTCGAGACTTTCACCTGGGCGCGCTCCAGTGCATCGAAGTGCCCGTACAGGGCATCCAAAATGCGGTTGGCCACATGCTCCAGCAGATGAGATGGATACTTCATCTGTTCCTTCACCAGCTCATAGGCCGTCTGGTAATTGAGGGCATCTTTCAGGTTGTCGCTTTTGGCCGGCGCCGACATGTTGGTCTGCAGCTCTAAATCGACCAAAAATTTGTTGCCCACCACCTGCTCCTCCTTAAAGTGACCGTGGTAGGCGTAAAATTCCATGTTTTCTATTTTTATCAGTCCCATGACATGTTTATTTTACTACAAATTTAGGCATTATTGCCTTTCGGCACATATTTTTACAAGTTTTTGCCAAGGCTTGCAGAAAATGCTTTACTTTTGTATGTTTAGAAATGGGATTCCTGCCGGGATATTTCTGATACGATCGGAAGTGGACAGCAGGAATACTTTAGTTAACAGTAAAAACCGAAAGAGGTATGAACGAAGAAACCAGGGAAAACGAAGAAAAAAAGTCCTTGAACTTTATCGAGCAGATCGTTGAGGAGGATCTGAGAAATAACAAAAACGATGGAGCGGTGTACACCCGATTTCCACCCGAGCCGAACGGATACCTCCATATCGGCCATGCCAAGTCCATCTGCTTAAACTTTGGCCTGGCGCAAAAATACCAGGGTAAGACCAACCTGCGTTTCGACGATACTAACCCGGAGAAGGAAGAGGTGGAATATGTAGATTCCATCCAGGAGGATGTGCACTGGCTGGGCTTTGATTGGGAAGGCGGGGCACGCTATGCTTCGGACTATTTTCCACAGCTCTACGAATGGGCACTCAAGCTGATAAAGCTGGGCAAGGCCTACGTGGACGACCAAACGCCCGAGGAGATTGCTGCCCAGCGGGGAACGCCCACGCAACCGGGAGAAGAGAGCCCCTTCCGGGATCGTCCCATCGAGGACAACCTCAAGCTTTTCCAGAAAATGAAAGAAGGCCAATACAAGGAGGGTGAACGTGTGCTGCGGGCCAAGATCGATATGGCCTCGCCCAACATGCACATGCGCGATCCCATCATGTACCGCATATTGCACAAGGAACACCACCGCACCGGCAAGGACTGGTGCATCTACCCCATGTACGACTTTGCCCACGGGCAGTCCGATTACATCGAGGGCATTACCCATTCGGTGTGTACACTGGAGTTTGAAATCCATCGTCCCCTCTACGACTGGTTCCTGGACCACCTCTATGAAGAGGGAACGGTACGGCCGCGACAAATTGAATTTGCGCGCCTCAACCTCAGCTATACCATCATGAGCAAGCGGAAGCTGCTGGAGCTGGTACAGAAAAAATACGTACAGGGCTGGGACGACCCACGGATGCCAACAATTTCAGGTCTGCGCCGCAGGGGATACACCCCGGCATCGCTACGCAAATTTGCCGATACCATCGGCGTGGCCAAGCGCGACAATGTGATTGACGTGGCCCTGCTGGAGCATAGCGTGCGCGACGACCTGAACAAGACTGCTCCCCGCGTAATGGCCGTGCTGGATCCGGTGAAGCTGGTCATCGACAACTACCCGGTGGATCAAACCGAGGAGCTGGAGCTGATCAACAACCCCGAGGATGAGAGCATGGGCTCGCGCAAGGTGCCTTTTAGTAAGGAGCTGTACATCGAGCGCAATGACTTTATGGAGGATCCGCCGAAGAAATTCTTCCGCCTGGGTCCGGGACGTGAAGTGCGCCTGAAAGGGGCCTACTTCGTAAAGTGCACCGACTACGAGAAAGATATGTACGGCAACATCAAGGTTATCCACTGTACCTACGACCCCGACACAAAGAGCGGCGAGATGAAGGTGGAACGCAAGGTGAAGGGAACCCTGCACTGGGTGTCGGCCAAACATGCTATCGATGCAGAGGTGCGTCAGTACGACCGCCTGTTTAACGATCCCGACCCGTCAGGGCATAAAGACACAGATTTCAAAGATTTTATCAATCCCGATTCCCTGACAGTGCTCAAAAACTGTAAGGTAGAGCCATCCCTTCGAATGGCCAAGCCGGAAGATCGCTTCCAGTTCCAACGCCTGGGCTACTTCGTGGCCGACCGGAAAGAATTTACAGGAGAAAAACCGGTCTTCAACCGTACAGTACCCCTCCGCGACAGCTGGGCAAAGATGAATAAGAAGAAATAAATACGAATACCACGCGGGAGGCGGGACCCAGGTGGAGTAGACAATTCCCGGAGGTGTTTTTTCACCGCAAAGAGGTTCTCGCAGATTGCGCAGAGTTGGGCGCGGAGTGGCGCAGAGTTTTTATTGTTGTTTCCCGGGCGTTGTAGACAATTCCCGAAGGTGTCTTTTTACCGCGAAGGCGCTAAGACGCAAAGATATGAATTGTTTCTCGCTGATTTCGCAGAGTTGGACGCAGAGTGGCGCAGAGTTTTTATGAGTGTTTCCCCTAAGAAGTAGACAATTCCCCTGGGTTTATTTTTTACCGCTAACCTGCCTGGAACGGCAGGCAGGGGCGCGAAGAAGATTCTTAGGGCTGTTGGCGGGAGGAGATTCATGGGCGCAATGAGCCACACGAGAGGACTCGTGCAGCAGCAAGGGCACTACCAAACCACTACCCTCAGGGTTTCCGTCACTGCTACTGCTTCTGCTACTGCAACTTGACAAAACAAAACCACTACCCAACGGGAACCTCCTAATTGCCAGTTACCAATCACGACTCCCCCTTCATCAGGTCGCGGATGACTACCGATGCGATGAAGCAACCGAAGATGGCGGGCATGTAGGAGATGGTGCCTACGGTAGATTTTTTATTTTGGCCCGGATCAAGTATGACCGCATTCTCGTCGGCTTTTTCGGCCGAAAAGACGACCTTCACCCCGGTGCGGACATCCAGCTTGCGGAGGCGCTTGCGCAGTTGAAAGGCCAGTTTGCAGTTGTAGGATTTGGCCAAATCGCTGATGTGGATTTTCTCCGGGTCCATCTTTCCTCCGGCACCCATGGAACTAACAATACGATGTCCCTTTTGGCGGCTGTGGTATATCAGGAAGATTTTGGGGGACAGGGTATCGATGGCATCCACCACGTAATCGTACTCCTTTTCCAGGATCTCGATCATGCGATCATCGCGGATAAATTCATTAATTTCATGCAGTCGTAAGTCGGGGTTTATATCTTTAAGCCGGGCAGCCAAAATTTCCGATTTAGCTTTTCCCAGGGTGCTCTCTGTGGCTGGCAGCTGGCGGTTTTTATTGCTGGGCTGAAACACATCCCCGTCGATGATGGTCATTTCGCCCACACCCGCACGGCAAATATTCTCAGCCGCATAAGCACCCACACCTCCCAGTCCAACAACCAGCACGTGCGACTGCTGCAAACGTTCCAGTCCTTCCGCTCCGATGAGCAATTCGGTTCGACTTTG
>CAYVSF010000080.1:0-9129 GCA_964453775.1 uncultured Bacteroidales bacterium | reverse complement strand
TTTTGTCCTGTCGTTCAGGAAATAACAAATGATACTCCCTCCCTGGTTCAAGAAAAATAAAAGCCTCATAAACACCAATCCGCATGAACATATAAGAAGTCTCTTCGAGAGAAATGGTAGTTTCAAAACTTCCATCAGCATCCATTGCAATAACCCCAATTTGCTCTTCTTCATTTGTTATCCTGTTGGTATACCTGTACAATTTTATATTTTCACCTGCAAAATCCGGCGCCTGGCCAAAAAGCCTGGTTTGCTCTTGAGCGGTTACTCCAACAGTTAGAAGTGCGAAAAAAATCAGCAAACTATATTTCATACCGGATTGTTTATATTAAATATTCAGGAGTTTAAACAGCAGCCATTTATTTCATGTATTCATCCATCATTCCTTTTGGAACGAAATCACTGATATCCCCTCCATGCCGCAGGACATCCTTTACAATAGTGGAATTAATAGGTGTATGTTCGGGCATGGTTAATAAGAAAACAGTTTCAATTTCCTCGTACATGGCTTTATTCACCTGAGCTATAGCCCTTTCGTATTCAAAGTCGGCCGAGGTCCTCAGCCCTCTCAAGATATATCCGGCACCCATTTTCTTACAAAAATCAACAGTTAATCCTTCAAAATGAGTGATTTCAATATCGCTTCTTCCTTTGTAAACTTTTCCAATGAATTTCTTTCTTTCCTCCAGGGAGAAATAGTTCTTTTTACCGGCATTCACCCCAATAGCAATAATAATTTTATCGAATAAACTGGAGGCTCTGGATACTACAGATTCGTGTCCGACTGTGAACGGATCAAATGAACCGGGAAATATGGCTATCTTTTCCATGAATATTTATTTTAGTATAGAACTTCACAAACTTAAGATAATTGTTTGAAATATGCAGGAACTTTGAGTAAATGTGAACCATACCAGCTGCACATTTCTCCATCTACCAGCTTTACCTCTTTCCCGGGAAGTACTTTTCGCAATTGATTCACATGTTTATCATTGAAAGGATAGGGTTCTGTCGATAAAAAGACATATTCAGCTTCAATTTCCTGAATTGCTTTGAGACTTATCACCGGATAGCTCTCTTCTTTTCCTTCAATAGCATTTTCAAACCCGCATCTTTTCAAAATATCTGAAATAAAGGTCATTTTATTAATGGTCATCCAGGGATCTTTCCAAATGAGATACACTACACGTCCCCTATGTGAAAAGCAATTTTGCTGGAAATTATTGAGAATGTCATGCACCAGTTGATTGGCTTTATACTGCCTGTCGGTAATTTCCCCAATTGTAAGTATCATATCTGCTGCATCATCTAGATTCTTACAATCGGCCACCCATACAGGATAGCTTTCCATGAGCTGAGCTATTTCCTCTTTAGCATTCTCCTCTTTGGAGACAAAGATGATATTAGGCTGAATTTGATTGATCCTGTCGAAATCCACTCCCTGAGGCCCCCCAAGGATCGTTTTTTCTTTTCCCCAGTGTGGGGGTTTAATGCAATAAGGTGTAATCCCAACAGCCTCTTCCTCAAGCCCCAAATCATACAACAACTCTGTGATTGATGGAACAAGAGATACGATGCGCTTTGGAACGGCTTTCAGTTCAATTAAGCGGTAAAGCTGGTCGGTGGTTTTAATCATCAAATACTTCTTGTTTGTTAAAGCGTTTCTCTAAATCCATTTTAAGCCGCTCTGCATATTTCTTACCGGGACAGTAGAATGTAATTGATAGCTCACTTAGACCACTTTCAAATTCAAAAACGGGCTCTTTTGATGAAGCCGAAAAAGCAGACTGCAGAATGAACGTTCTAATTTCATCTTTAATAGCAGGCAACTGATCGTTTGATGAAACTTTTAAATGCCATTTATCAGAAACCAACAATTCTTCTTCCTTATGGCGCTCGAAAGTGTTTGTAATTACTTTAGAATAGGGCAAAACAATTGTCCTTCCATCTTTTGTCTCAATTTGAAATGTTCTAAGTCCCATGTAAGAAACAGTTCCTTCATTTTCACCTACTTTGAGCGTATCATGCAGGCCAACATGTCTGGAAAAACGAAGGAACACTCCTGCCACGAAATCACGAATAAAAAAATGAATGATATAAACAAGGATACCAATAAAAATAATGCCGGTTATCAAAGCTGAAACTAAAGCCCCTTTTGAAAGGAATCTTTGACATCCCCAGCCCAGTATAAAAAGCCAGGTAAAAAGCTCTATGGGAAAAAGCCATCTGGTTAAGCCTTGAAAAGCAGACTTTCTCAAAAGCATTAAAGGCATGACCAGTCGTAAAAGTCTGAATAGTGCAAATAAAGCAATAATTAACAAAAAATACAGCAAATAAAACTGTCCTGATATAGCAAAATCATGTGTCATTACTTACAATAGTTTAAGTTGTTTCAGCCTCAGTCTTATTGGAATATAGATGTAAGGATTGATTTCAAAAACATTTGAGCGGCCTTCACTTATCAATCCTGCGCTTTTCATGGCATTCAACATTTCTGCTTTTTCCGGAATAGTTCCGGCAAGCATTTCAAAAAGATGGCGGCGTGAAATCCTCTTGTGCAAGGCAAGAATACTTAGTAAAAACAGCCAGTCCTTAGGTAATTCTTCTATAATAGTTATATCATTTTGTCCTCTGGGTCGGATAAACAAACGATTATCTTCAAAATCATCAATCCAGGAAGCCCATGCATGAAGGGCTGCGTTAACATTCCCGTTGCTATGCATAAAGAGCTTGTTAAAGTATCGAGCCTGTTTCCAGGAACCCAATCGCTCTCCTTTATAGTTATCTACCTCAAGTCCTGCAGCTTTGCTTCGAAGACCGATTAGATCCCTAAGTTCTTCTGCATGAAAAGGTGCAATGCGGATATTGGCAAGGAACATTCTTTCAAGGGGAAAAAGTTTTTTCACTATGCCAAAACTATCTTCGCCCATAGTGAAAATAAACAACAATCTGTCCTTGTATTGATGATATAAGGAAAAGATCCTTTTCAGCAAAGCATCACCGTTTTCTACTCTTCTCCACCAAAGTTCTATATCTTCCCAAAGCACCGCAGATCCTTCCGGAAGTTGAGAAAATGCAGTCTCTGCCGGAAGGTTAGTCTCAAATGCCCTTTGTACGATATTGTCCAGTTGATGTTCGGTAATTGTGCCTGCAAAGGGTGGTTGTATAACGAAAAAGTTATTCAGAGCAAAATGCTTGGAACCTATATAATTGGCCAGGAATGATTTACCGGAACCATATTCCCCTGTAATTATGATCCCTCCGGGCACTCCGGTTTTTTGTCTTTGAATCGCTTTATCAGCTTCCTCTATCTCTTTCTTTCTGCCATACCAAAACTCATTCAGGTAATGGTGTTTGCTCAGCAACAATTGTTGATAGTACGTGGGTAGCTTTTTCAGCACCTCGGTTTTGGGGTATCTTAATTCCATAAAATCAAGGCACCGGCTTACCAGATTCTTCCCATACACCTTTGTCGATTTCTGATGTGCCATCACCCATCCCATCGAGGTTCGATAAGAAATAGCAGACACAAACCGGCTCCATTTATTGCTAATAAATCCTGATGAGCGGATAAAAATATTCTTCTTTCGTTTCGATTCCCTAACTTTTATATATCCTTTCACATCTTTTGCAGCTCCCAGAAAATGCTCGAAAATCAGTTGATCTTTTACTATGGAATCCAATCGCAAAATTTCTTCCAACATAGCTTGATTTCTTTTGCTAAATCGATCTTCCTCTTTTGCTATACGCTCTTCCTGATTACTAATCATCTCCTTTAAACTGCCCTTTTCCAATTCTTCCGCTTTAACATCCTTTTGGGTATAATCCAATAATCTGTAAGAATCACTCAGGATTGGAAGTACCGAAAAAATATCAGAAAGATTTGAAAAAAGTTGATTAGTTATCCTTTCCTCAAATTCATACTGTACAAAATAATCCAACATCCGGGGTGCGTAAACCGGTTGCAAATCAAGTCGCTTATATTGATCCAGAAGAAAATTATTGAAGGATTCCTCTGTAAACACTTCCAAAACAGGAGGATATTTTCGAATAATATATTTTAATCGCCGTGTAGAAGCTTCAAATTTATCTTTTAAATTTTCAAGCTTGAAGTTCATTTGTTGCTCCCGCTCATTTATAGGAACCTGTTTAGTGGGAACAGTTCCCTTCTTCAAAAAATGCCTGCATTCTTCCAATGGAGCAATTACATGTCTATGATAAATCTGAATAATATCCGTTTCCAACTCTTTTAAATTCCCGCGCAAACGAAAAGTTATCATTTGCAATAGTAATTCTATTCGCACATAATTCAAGAGCACTTTTTTATTTTGTACATATTTCGAAGGCAAGTCATCAAGTTCTTTTACCCGCTTTCTTGAGCTGTTTATTTTACTTTTAGACACCAGATTTGAATAGTTTTCATCTTTCCAGATTAAATTAAAGGAATCGTGCATTTTCGCCAGCAATTCTTCCGGCTGCCTGGACAGATCAATGGCATAAGAAGCATATATTTTTTCCGAAGAGACAATAAATTGCTCCATTGAAAAGTTCCCGGTTTCCTTTCCCTGATAACTATGAAGGATATCTCTGGCATCTCCAAAAACTTCTTTTATAATTGCCTGTACCTTCAGTTGATTCTGCAATGATTTTTCTCCCAGGGCAAAAAGAAGATTATCCATGGAAATTCGCATCGAAAGCTTAAGACGTTTCCACATTTTCTTTCTAAAATGCATTCTTCCGGAACGGATTTTTTTATTGTCTTGATTTCTATAGGCTCTCCACTTTATAACCCGTGGCAATTCATTTTTAAACTTCCGAAAAGCACTAAACATTAATTGAATACCCTCTCTAAGCATTATCTCCTGGCTACTTACATATTCCTTCTGATACTGATTAACAGCTTCTCTGATACGAATTAATAAACTATTGTAATGTTTTTTCAAAACAACAGGAATATCAGCATCTTCTTTCTGCAGCTCCCTTTCTATATTTTGAGTGGATTGATAAAAATAATCCTGAATAGTTTTGAGCAGGCGTTGATCTTGATCATAAATTCGTTTTAAGGTGTTGTTGTAAAATCTGTTAAGCTCTCGCTGCAAGAATCCATGTATTTCTCTATACTGAAAAGCGAGCACAGGATTGACAGGCATTTCAGGCATCTCCAAACGACTCTCGGCAAATGCCTGTTTCTGATCTGCTTCGCTTAATTGTGATACCCGCTCTTTATCTACACTATACAAATCGCTGAAATAGGATGAAGCTTTAATGAATACTACGGTACCAATATCTTTCACCAATTGATTGGTCTTTTCAATAAAAGAGGTCTCACTTCCCTTTTTTATCTCAGGAATACCCAGCATAATCAAATCAGCATCTATCGATTCTTCTTTTACAATCTGTCTAAAATCTTTTTGCTCAATTTTGTTATTTACGATTTTGATTTCCGCATCTATTCTAAAGTTTTCCAAAATTTGCCTGGTTCTCCGGTACATAATATCATACTCTTCATTTATCGGATTCACCGTTAGCAGGCGAACTTTTGCATTTCTCCACTGTTCCGACTGAAGCATAAAACGAACCAGGGAAAGAGCCAGATTGCCATTATTCCCAGCTCCCCTCCACCAAATATCTATCTGTTTCTTTTCTCCAAAGCCTCTTTGGTCATCATAATCCAGCATAAGAATGCTCAAATCCAGACCGGAAAGATAGCGAACCATCTGCCCAAATCGTTCCGGATTGCGACTTTGCCTCGCCCAGCCCATCAAAACAGTATTGGGTTCTACTCCTGAAAAACCATAGGTACTGGCAATGGTTTCTATGCCTTCGTACACATTCCTACAAACCTGTCTACGGGTAAATATTCCTTCGTTTTGCTGGCTTTCTTCTTTTTGAACTTGCTGCTGTTTCGTAAAGAAAACTTCACTATCCGGATCTTCCACCAAATCAAAATTCGATAACATCCCATGCCTGCCCAATAAAGATTTCCCAATGTTTATAAGTTGAGAGCGAACCGAAGACCCACCGCTAAACAATAAAATATTTGGTCGCCAATTTCGTTTTTCAATATCACCAGTTTCCAGTTTTGTCAATGCTCTTCTTATAATAGTAGACCATACACTTTGCCAGACATCACCAAAATCAAGCCTTAATCTTCTCCTTCTTAAATAATAATATATTAAAGCGATAATGACAAAGGCTGCAGACATGCTTAAAAAATCGATTTGCGACATAACAATGAAACAGGCCACAAATCCCACTATCCCAATCCACCCCGGCATTCGAAAATCAGGGCGAAAATCGGAACTGGCCCAACTTTCCAAAGAATAAGAAAGGTTGATAAATCCATAAGAAGTAAGGAAGAACATGGAAACGATCCCTGCAATCACATTCAGATCACCTATAAGAATACCTGCTTCGGCAATCAGGAAAATTAGTAAAAGGGCATTTCTGGGTTCATTGGAAGGGCCATATCCCTTTCCCAGGAAGCGTGGCATAACCCGATCCCTGGAAATGGCTTGCAGTATCCTTGGTGCTCCCAGAATTCCTCCCAAAGCAGAAGAAAGAGTAGCTCCCCAAATACCGGCAATAACCAATGGAGATGACCAGGCAAGCTCTAACAAAAACTGGGGATTATTTCGTAATGTTTCTCCGTCCACTCGCAATGAAAATCCGACAGTCAACGCTATATAAACGACAAACCCTACAATGATAGCGCCCAAAGTTCCCCTCGGTATGTCTTTTCTGGGATCTTTTAAATCGCCGGACATTGCTACTCCGGCAGTAAATCCTGTAACTGCAGGGAAATATATCGAGAATACATATTGCAATGGCACACTACTCACCGGGGCTAGCTGTAGCTGTTCGGGCTGGAAATCAATATTCATAAACATCCCGGCAAAAATTGAAAGCAGAGATAGCCCAATTGCGGCCAAAATGATATATTGCGTTTTTATTGCCAGCGAGGTACTAATAAAGGCGATAACCACCAGTACTATAAGCACGACACTACCCACAATTCGAAAATCATTTAAATTTAAACCCACATTCAAAAAATTTCTGATGGCTTCAACACCTAGAAAACTTTCGATAAAACCTACGATATAAAGGGAAATACTTAAGGCTGTACCAAACGTTAAGGCAAGGCCGATAGCCCCACCCATAGGAAGCCCAAGACTTCTGGAAAGCATGTAATAGATGCCTCCTGTTTTTATCTTTTTGTCGGTAGCAATGGATGAAATACTAAGACCTGTAGAAAAAGAAATAATATGCGCTATCAATATGATAAGCAAAGCACCCACAAGACCTGCTTCACCTACCACCCAACCCAGGCGCATATACATAATCACACCCAGAATCGTTAAAATAGATGGCGTAAATACGCCGCCAAAAGCATTAAATTTTTTCCCTTTACTCATGATTTGTATCAATCAAATTTTTAGAAAAAACGGCTACCAACCAAAGTAAGTAAAAAAAATTAAATTCTAATGCCCCCCAGTGCTAAATTAGTAGAGCTTTTATTTCGTTTATTCCTGATTTATAGATTTGCTACCCTCTTTTCTCAGAATGCATAAAACCAGTAAAGTTACAAGAAAAAGCCCTAATGACTTGACAATTCGATCTTTTTAGCTTATATTATACAGTGTTGAATTAAAAACAAAAAAGGAAAAAATGAATAAAAAAGATTACAAAAAACAAGCTGAAATCATTCAAAAACGATTAATGTCCAGAATTTACGAAATGGAAGCCAAGGCACTAGAAGCCAAAGCCCAGGCAGAAGGCGGTCTTGGAGATATGGATGAAAAACTGGAACAATTAAGCAAACAAAAAGATGAGCTTGAAAAAAGATTTAACGATCTGCAGAAAGCATCTGATGAAAAATGGGATCAGGTCGTAAAAGATTTTGAAGGTTCTGTAAATGTTATTAACGAAGATAAGCAAACCTTTATGGAAATTGCGGAGAACTGGTTTGTCGATCTGGATAAAAAAATTAAGGATCTTGAAAAGAAGGCCGAAGAGACCAATAAAGATATTAGTGCTGATGTAAAAGAAAGCATTGAAATACTGAAAAAAGACTATCAGGTAAGCCGTGATAAATTAGACGAAGTTCAGAAAAAACAAAGCGGTAATTGGCAAACTTTCAGAAACGATTTGGATAAAGGCATGAATACACTGAACGACAAAGCCCAGGAGCTTTACAAGCGTTTCAGTAAATAATAGTTTCGGCGATTGTTAATCATGAAAAAAGTCAGGTTTAGATGACCTGGCTTTTCTTTTATTTTTGTATCACCTTAAAACTTCCAAAAACCACATCCGATTTTATCTTTATCGGTTTTTTGCCTTCTTCTTTAGCATTGCTATAATTTACATCCCCAAAAAAAGAAGCTGTTTGATTGGGCAGCTCTGAATTACCAAATACTGTTTCTGCTTCAATCTCAACCGTGTTCTCTGCACTTAAGATGAGTGTGGTCTGTCCAAAAATCGTATTCAGGCTCAATCGCTGATCCAATTCCAGACTATCTAAATCTGTAAGATCGATTTCACATGAACCAAAAATAGTATTGTACTCACCATACTTCAGTTCTGACAGTTTCATCTTCTTTTCACCAAAAATCACTGTATTTTCTTCACCATCAGGATGAAAAGGCTTGAAGCTCCCCCCGGCAAGGATCTTAATTCCGATGTAAATAAAAATAAAGGCGATTAGAAATTTCCCCACAGGAAAATCCACGTGAAAAACCACCTTTAAAACCAAGCTGATACCAATCAATATCAACAAAATTCCAAAAAATAAACCAGCACTCATAGCTTTTCGTTTTGTATTTGACATTCTTAGTTGCATTAAAAGATAAACAATAAAAGCAAATCTAAGGCCAAGATACAAAGATTTCCAGTTTTAACATAAAAAAAACTGCCCGGGGAAATGACCGGACAGCTTTTATTAAAACTAATCGGCTTAAAGTTCCCTGGGATTTTTCACCTTTTGTTTTAGAAGTGCAATATCCAGCACTTCGCTTACCGAGCTTACAAAATGGAATGTTAAACCCTTGAGATAAATATCCTTTATCTTTTGCAATTCCTTTTCGTTCTCTTTAGAAGGAATAATCTCTTTGACATTGGCTCGTCTGGCCG
>CAYVSF010000079.1:4275-9215 GCA_964453775.1 uncultured Bacteroidales bacterium | reverse complement strand
TCAAAATTTTTTTAAAGGAAATAAAAAGCTGTAAAATGAAATCAATAGAAGTAAAAGGCAGCCTAAGAGAAGAAGTAGGGAAGCAGAATTCCAAAGATTTGAGGAAAGAAAAGAATGTGCCCTGTGTTCTTTACGGGAATGGCGATAATGTGCATTTTCAATTGGAAGAAAAGGCATTTAAGGATATCGTTTATACTCCAAATGCATTTATTATTGATCTATATATCGGAAAAGAACTTCATAAAGCTATATTAAGAGATGTTCAATTTCATCCGGTAACTGATAAGATTTTACATGCCGACTTCTATCGACTGAAAGAAGGTGAAAAGGTATGGATTAAAGTTCCTGTAAATATGAAAGGAACTGCACTTGGGGTATTGAACGGAGGCCGTAGAAATCAGATGATTCGTAAACTTACATTAAAGGCAGCTCCGGAAAACTTGCCCGATCATGTTGATAATGACATCTCTGAATTTAAAATTGGAGATAATATTAAAGTGGGTGATTTGGAAATTGAAGGTGTTGAATTATTGGATCCACATGATTCTGTAGTGGTTGCTATCCTTAGCGCACGTGGTGCATTGCTTGATGAAGAAGAGGAAGAAGGTGAAGAGGGAGAAGAAGGAGAAGAAGGAGAATCAGCTGAAGGTGAAGGCGAAGGCACTGAAAAATCTGCCGAAGATAAGGAATAAACATTCAGGTTTTGAAATATTTGATTGTCGGTCTGGGAAATATTGGAGAGCAATATTCCAATACCCGGCATAATATAGGATTTAAGGTATTGGATGCTTTTGCTAAGGCATCCAATGCTGCTTTTATGGATAAGCGTTACGCTTTTAAAGCAGAGGTGAAGCATAAGGGACGCACTTTTGTTTTAATTAAGCCGTCCACTTTTATGAACCTGAGTGGTCGTGCCGTGAATTATTGGCTGCAAAAAGAGAAAATTCCCCTGGAAAAAATGTTGGTCATTGTGGACGACATTGCCCTTCCGGTTGGAAAAATTCGCTTGAGACCGAAAGGTGCTGATGGAGGTCATAATGGTCTCGCCCATATCAACCAGATTTTGGGAACTTCCAAATATGCCCGTTTAAGGTTTGGTGTCGGCAATGATTTTCCCAGAGGAGCGCAAGTTAACTACGTTTTGGGGAAGTGGTCAGAAGAGGAAGAAAGAATACTTAAAGAGCGCATTGAATTGGCCATGGAAGTGATAAAAAGTTTTGGAACAATAGGGCTGGAATTAACCATGAACCAGTACAATAGTAAGTAAGTATGAGAGACCGCTGTTATCATACAAAACATAAGGATGAACGTACGCCAAAAGGTGTTACGGAAAATGAGCTACGTATAGATAAATGGTTGTGGGCCGTTCGTATCTTTAAAACGCGCAGCCAGGCTGCTGACGCCTGTAAGAAAGGTCAAATTATAATTGATGAGGAGCCGGTGAAGCCTTCGCGGAATGTAAAGGAAGGTGAAATTGTAAAAGTGAAGCGCAATGCGATTTTTTATCAGTATAAAGTTTTAGGATTGCTTGCTAAACGGCAGTCGGCAAGTATTGCAAAAGAATACCTTGAGGATATTACTCCTGAAGAGGAAAAAGAAAAGTTACAGATACGGCGCTATACCGGATTTGAAATAAGAGATCGTGGAGCAGGGCGACCTACGAAAAGAGAGCGTAGACTGATAGAAAAATTCAAAAAAGGGAAATTGTAAGATGCTTATTGCTCAAAAGAAACGAAAAGAGAATATTGCCGAATATATTCTATACATGTGGCAGCTGGAGGATTTGCTTAGGGCGAATGAACTTGATCCTGGAAAAGTGGAGAAGGGCCTTTTAAAGCAATTTCAAACCTCCGATGAACAAACAAAAGAAATACGTGATTGGTACAAGGGACTTATTGATATGATGAAGGAAGAGCATATCAAAGGGAAAGGTCATTTGCAGGTAGTTACGAATTTAGTAAACGATCTCTATGATTTGCACCTTCGATTGCTAAAATCACCTGAGGAATTGAAATATATCGAAAAGTACAATCGTGCTAAACCGCTGATCGATGAACTGGTTCAAAAAACAAAAGGGGATGTATCCCATGAAATTGAAGCCTGTTTTAACGGTTTATATGGTTTGTTGCTCCTTCGTTTAAAAGGACATGAAGTTTCTGATTCGACACAACAAGCCATGCAGCAAATTTCCGAATTGATAGCCCTTTTGAGCAAGCGATACCATGAAGTAGAAAGGGGAGAACTGGAGATTTAGTTGCCGGGGAATTTATCCTCAAATCCTTCCATGCTATAAGTACAGCTTTTCATAGTTCCAAACCATTTGTAGCGATTTTTTGCTATGTATTGATAGATCCATTCCCGAAATGGCCGGGGAAGGATTCGAATTCCCTGGAAAAGATTATATGGGAATTTTAAATGTTTGCTGATACGGATAGCAGCCTCAGACGTAGTGTGAATTCCAGAATCGTCAATGTACAAAACAGAGGCAAGGTAATTTTCCTGGAAGTTATATTTTTTTAAAAGCTGCTGTCCAAATTTGGATTGCAGCGATGCAAATTGGAGTTCATCTCCTTTTTCATGTTTTAGCAGAAAACGAACAGAGACATTGCATAAATTGCATATGCCATCAAAAAGCACAATTCCTTTCTTATGGTTTTTTTGCGGTTTCGTCATCAATGAATACCTCAAGCATTTTAAGATCCTTAACAGCTTTTATCCGGATATGTTCAATGCTTGCCGGGATCAGAATGGTTTCACCTTTTCTGATTTTTATTTCGTCCATCATGTCATATTGTAATACGGCTTCTCCCTCCAGGCACATATAGATGACAAAAGAGTCGAGCTCATTGTAATTTCTTTCCAGGAAATCCCTGGTTTGAATCAGTTGAGTTGTGAAATAAGGGCATTCAATTATTTTGCTGGCCTCATCCGGGGCAGCTTCATATTCGGTTCGGTAAGAATCGTAATGCTTAAAATCTATGGCATCAAGTGCTAAATCGGTATGCAACTCCCTGGTGTTTCCGTTTTTATCTTTACGGTTCCAGTCGTATATTCTGTAGGTAATATCTGATGTCTGCTGTATCTCGGCAAGAACGATACCTGCTCCGATGGCATGAATACGCCCACTGGGCATGAAAAATACCGAGCCGGGTTCCACCGCTTCCCAGTTAACAAGCTCTTCCAGCTTACCCTTTTCTAAATAGTCCAGATATTCATCTTTTGTTACCTCTTTGTTAAACCCACTAATAAGCCTGGCTCCTTTTTCTGCCGCTATCACATACCACATCTCTGTCTTTCCATAAGCGTTGTGCCGTTTTTTGGCCAGTTCATCGTTGGGGTGTACCTGTACAGACAGATTATCGCTGGCATCAATATATTTAATAAGCAGGGGAAATTCAATACCGTATTTTTTATACACTTTATCGCCCAAAAGATCACCCATGTAAATTTCTATTAAATCCTGCAGGCTGTTTCCGGCCAGGTATCCATTACTGGCTACTGAAATGTTGTCCTTAACGGCTGATATTTCCCAGCTTTCACCAATGCTTCCTTCCGGCAGCTCTTTTCCAAGAACCTGTTTTAATTTCCTGCCGCCCCATATTTTGGGTTTGTAGATGGCTTCAAATTTTAAAGGATATAATGAACTCATAGTAGTAAGTTTATTCAGTTTCATAATCAATAACGGCTTTTTCTTTAGCGATCTGTTTGCATTGTTTTATAGCCTGTTGATGAGCAGGATGCTGTGAGTAGCTATCCAGATCTTCCCAGCTTGCATATTCTGCATAAATACCAACATCATAAGCAGCCGGATTTTTTCCTTCATTCTTTTTCACCTCAAGATGTTGAAGGGAGGAAATAGATGATTTTAGATTTCCAAAACATTGGATTAATTGGTTTTCCTTTTCTGATTTTTCCTTTTCGCTTTTTATATTTTTAAGTTTGAAAAGTACAATGTGTCGAATCATAATTTTTAGGTATAATCAGCTATCATTGAAATATTTTACATCGATTTGGAATTAAATATGGTTCTTTCACAGGAAATGTTTAATTTCAAATCATCTAACAAATCAAATTTACTAAGATTAAAATAAAAAACAATGCTAGTTGTTGGAATAGCCGGTGGCACCGGATCGGGAAAGACTACGGTGGTTAAAAAAGTTATCAGTCGTTTGCCTGAAGATGAGGTAGCAGTAATCCCACAAGATTCTTATTACCGCGATAACAGCCATTTACCCCTGGATGCCAGGCAGGAAATAAATTTTGATCACCCTCGTTCACTGGAATTTAGGCTTTTAATTGATCATGTTAAGAGGCTAAAAGAGGGAAACCCTGTAGAGCAGCCCATTTATTCTTACCTAACCTGTGCCAGATCGAAGGAAACTGTTTTGGTTGAACCCAAAGAAGTGGTCATAATAGAAGGAATTCTGATTTTACAGAATGCTCAGCTTCGCAATTTGATGGATATCAAGGTCTTTGTAGATGCAGATAATGACGATCGACTAATGCGTGTCATACAAAGGGATTTGGTGGAAAGAGGACGTTCGGTTAATAAAGTACTGGAGCGCTATGAAAAGACAGTTAAACCCATGCACTTGCAATTCATCGAGCCAACCAAACGGTACGCTGATATTATTATCCCCCAGGGAGGTGAAAATAAAGTAGGAATAGATATTCTTACGACCATTATTGAGAAAAACCTGGCTAATGTTAAACCAAAGAGAAAGAAAAATGCTTGATTCCATTCACCTAACAGATCTTTTGTTTTTAGACATAGAAACGGTTCCTGAACACCCTAGTTTTGATGATATGCCGGAGCCTATGCAGGGATTATGGGAAAAGAAATCTTCCTATTTTAGAGGAGAAGATGAAGCCCCATTCGATGTTTATAACCGGGCCGGAATCTACGCAGAATTTGGTAAAGTCGTGTGTATTTCTGTGGG